>NZ_JAADJS010000015.1:0-1079 GCF_011065485.1 Rahnella contaminans | reverse complement strand
ATTATCACGGGCTGGTGTTGCATATACTGGCAGCAGTGGCTCCATAACTGGCGCTGAGGCTCGATATAAAATATTGCCCAGTTTAAAACAAAACGGTCAATAACGTTATGGGTACCGGGCTGACAAACAGACCCGTACAAACGGAACCCCTGGGCATAGCGGTCAGACTCGCGGCTTATCTCACCATGAACATCAGCCCAGTCAAAAACCTTCACGGTTGCAGGCCATTTAACCCAGGGATTCCAGGCTTTCCGGTGATAGTCAAATATGTAAATTTTCTGTCGCTTGCGGTTAAATCTGATGGGTTGATCTCTGGGAACAAATAGAGCCATTCTTAAGCTTAATAAACTCATTGAAAATAAAAAAAACAAAAACAAAGTTAGCAGTGTTTCAAAATCCAACCCCGTTGGATATGAATCTATACATAACCAAATCACCAGTACTGCGGGAGCTATTGATGAAATAATGCCTAACCAAGCCCCTCCCCACATAATATTTTCATAACGGGGGATTTCCATCCAGGTATCATTAATTTCAGTGACACGTAGAAGTTTTCCGGGAACGGTTTGCTTTGTGTTGTTTTCAGGCAGATCCTCTTCCCAGTTTTTTAACCGGGGTGTAAGAACGGGCTCGCGTGAATAGTGCTCGTTTAGGACTGCCTGAATTTCTTCCGGCATTGCCGGTAACAGTGTTTTTTGTTTTGGGTGTTTTCTGCTCATCCCTGTCCTTCCTTTATTATTTGGCACCGGCAGTCAGTCAGGAGCATTCCTTTATTGCTGTGCCGTTTTTGACTCTCGATCCAGGTCTTCCGGCCAAAGCATGCTTTTTCGCGGTTTCCAGTTGTCAGGGCGTCCAGGTTCAATAGGATCTATTATCACGGGCTGGTGTTGCATATACTGGCAGCAGTGGCTCCATAACTGGCGCTGAGGCTCGATATAAAATATTGCCCAGTTTAAAACAAAACGGTCAATAACGTTATGGGTACCGGGCTGACAAACAGACCCGTACAAACGGAACCCCTGGGCATAGCGGTCAGACTCGCGGCTTATTTCACCGTGGACATCTGCCCAGTCAAAAAC
>NZ_JAADJS010000014.1:0-1762 GCF_011065485.1 Rahnella contaminans | reverse complement strand
GGGTATAACGGTTCATATCACCTTACCGACGCTTTTCGCAGATTAGCACGCCCTTCATCGCCTCTGACTGCCTAGGCATCCACCGTGTACGCTTAGTCGCTTAACCTCACAACCCGAAGGTGTCTTAAAAGACATCATCGCGCTGCGATTATTTGAGAGACTCTGTTACAGACTAATCACCACTCAGTACTTCTACGGAGAGTGATGTTCAGCTGTAAACTTTCAATTTTTCAGCTTGTTCCAGATTGTTAAAGAGCAAAATACTTCGCAGCATACTGTTTCCAATACGCTCTGAAGTATTATTTAAAGGCTGTACGGTAATGGTGGAGCTAAGCGGGATCGAACCGCTGACCTCCTGCGTGCAAGGCAGGCGCTCTCCCAGCTGAGCTATAGCCCCATACAGTCACTTACAGATACCTTAATCACTAACACATCACAGGATGAGTTAGCCAATTTGTTCTCAGGCAAGGCGAAGTCATACGACGTTTGCTTGTGCAAACAAGTATGGCGACAACGCAGCATGAGGACGAATTGGTAGGCCTGAGTGGACTTGAACCACCGACCTCACCCTTATCAGGGGTGCGCTCTAACCACCTGAGCTACAAGCCTATTAAGGTATTTCTGCTCGTTACTTTCTATCAGACAATCTGTGTGGACACTGCACAATGCGTATCTTGAGGTAAGGAGGTGATCCAACCGCAGGTTCCCCTACGGTTACCTTGTTACGACTTCACCCCAGTCATGAATCACAAAGTGGTAAGCGCCCTCCCGAAGGTTAAGCTACCTACTTCTTTTGCAACCCACTCCCATGGTGTGACGGGCGGTGTGTACAAGGCCCGGGAACGTATTCACCGTAGCATTCTGATCTACGATTACTAGCGATTCCGACTTCATGGAGTCGAGTTGCAGACTCCAATCCGGACTACGACATACTTTATGAGGTCCGCTTGCTCTCGCGAGTTCGCTTCTCTTTGTATATGCCATTGTAGCACGTGTGTAGCCCTACTCGTAAGGGCCATGATGACTTGACGTCATCCCCACCTTCCTCCGGTTTATCACCGGCAGTCTCCTTTGAGTTCCCACCATTACGTGCTGGCAACAAAGGATAAGGGTTGCGCTCGTTGCGGGACTTAACCCAACATTTCACAACACGAGCTGACGACAGCCATGCAGCACCTGTCTCAGAGTTCCCGAAGGCACTAAGCTATCTCTAGCGAATTCTCTGGATGTCAAGAGTAGGTAAGGTTCTTCGCGTTGCATCGAATTAAACCACATGCTCCACCGCTTGTGCGGGCCCCCGTCAATTCATTTGAGTTTTAACCTTGCGGCCGTACTCCCCAGGCGGTCGACTTAACGCGTTAGCTCCGGAAGCCACGCCTCAAGGGCACAACCTCCAAGTCGACATCGTTTACAGCGTGGACTACCAGGGTATCTAATCCTGTTTGCTCCCCACGCTTTCGCACCTGAGCGTCAGTCTTTGTCCAGGGGGCCGCCTTCGCCACCGGTATTCCTCCAGATCTCTACGCATTTCACCGCTACACCTGGAATTCTACCCCCCTCTACAAGACTCTAGCTTGCCAGTTTCAAATGCAGTTCCCAAGTTAAGCTCGGGGATTTCACATCTGACTTAACAAACCGCCTGCGTGCGCTTTACGCCCAGTAATTCCGATTAACGCTTGCACCCTCCGTATTACCGCGGCTGCTGGCACGGAGTTAGCCGGTGCTTCTTCTGCGAGTAACGTCAATCGTTGCAGCTATTAAC
>NZ_JAADJS010000013.1:0-2482 GCF_011065485.1 Rahnella contaminans | reverse complement strand
CCCTACAGCAGACGGTTCGCCGTCTGCTGTTTTTGTTGTTTCCAAAACTGCCCTGCTTCCCGGACGGTTTCGTAAACACCAAATAATTCGGACATCGACCTTATGGGCCTGGGTTCCTGCAAAGGAAAGGCTAAGGGCGGTAGCATACCCAAAAAAGGAATTGAGCATGGAACACCAGTCAGCCGTTTTACTTCGTCGTCTGAACCCGTATTGCGCGAAAGCGCTGGAAGCTGCCGCGACGCTTTGCCAGACCCGCGCACATGCGGAAATCACGCCTGAACACTGGTTGCTGAAACTGCTCGAACAAGGCGAAGGCGACATCACCGTGCTGGCGCGCCGTTATGAATGGGATATGGACGCGCTCTGGCAAAGCCTGCTGGCCCATCTCGATGCCCTGCCGCGTTCCGTGCGCACCCGTCCGCAACTCTCCGATGATTTGCAGACGCTGATGAAATCTGCGTGGCTGGCCGCCTCTTTGCAGGACGACAACCAGACTATCCGCAGCGTGAATCTTCTCGAAGCCCTGATCGCCAAACCTAAACTGCTGCGCTGCGAAGGCCTGTGGCCGCTGTTCAGCCTGAGTGAAGAACATCTCCGCCGTCTCAAACCGATGCTGGATGCGGTGTCCGAAGAGCGTTCAGCGCTCCAGCAACAGGAAAGCCTGAACATGCCGGTGTCCTCGCTGAATGAATCTTCTGCCACGCCGAAAGCCGACAACCTCTCCAGCCACGGTCTGAGCGAAGCCCTGCAAGCCGCACTGGATAAGTTCACGCTGGACGTCACCGCAAAAGCGAAAGCCGGGCAAATTGATCCGGTATTTGGCCGCGATAACGAAATCCGCCAGATGGTTGATATCCTCTCCCGCCGCCGTAAAAACAATCCGATCCTCGTGGGCGAACCGGGCGTGGGGAAAACCGCGCTGGTGGAAGGACTTGCGCTGCGCATCGCGGAGGGGAACGTGCCGGACAGCCTGAAAACGGTCAGCCTGCGCACGCTGGATTTGGGTCTGCTTCAGGCCGGTGCGGGCGTTAAAGGGGAATTCGAACAACGTCTGAAAAACGTCATCGACGCCGTCCAGCACTCCCCGACGCCGGTTATCCTGTTTATCGACGAAGCACACACCATCATCGGGGCAGGCAATCAGGCCGGTGGCGCGGACGCCGCCAACCTCCTCAAACCCGCCCTTGCCCGCGGCGAACTGCGTACCATCGCCGCCACCACCTGGTCGGAATATAAACAGTTTTTTGAACGCGACGCCGCCCTCGAGCGCCGCTTCCAGATTGTCAAAGTCGACGAGCCGGACGACGAGATGGCCAGCCTGATGCTGCGCGGCCTGAAATCCCGCTACGCCGGACATCACGGCGTACACATTACCGATGAAGCGGTAAAAGCCGCCGTCAGCCTGTCGCGCCGCTATATCACCGGCCGCCAGTTGCCGGACAAAGCGGTGGATTTGCTGGACACCGCCAGCGCCCGCGTCCGTATGAGTCTCGATACGTTGCCGGAAGATTTAACCCGTCTGAAAGCGCAAATCACCGCGCTGGAAATGGAAGAACAGGCACTGCTGGAAGATATTGCGCTGGGCAACAAAACGCACGGCGATCGCCTTGAAAAGATTGAACAGGAGACCGACCGTCTGAGCAAACAACTCACCGCGCTGGACACGCAGTACCACGCGGAGAAAGCCCTGACGCAGCAACTGCTGGAGACCCGCCAGGACATCAGCCGTCAGGAAGAGATCGCCAGCCTGCAGGATCAACTCAGCCATTTGCAGGGCAACGCGCCGCTGCTGAGTCTGGATGTTGATGTGCGCACGGTGGCTACCGTGATTGCCGACTGGACCGGCGTGCCGTTGTCCAGCCTGTTAAAAGACGAACAGACAGATTTGCTGCAACTTGAAAATCACCTGGGGCAGCGCGTCATCGGGCAGGATCGCGCGCTCATGGAAATGGCGCAGCGTCTGCGCGCTGCCAAAACCGGCCTGACGTCGGAAAACGGTCCGCTGGGCGTATTCCTGCTGGTCGGGCCGAGCGGCGTGGGTAAAACCGAGACCGCGCTGTCACTCGCCGACTGCCTGTTCGGCGGCGAGAAATCCCTGATTACTATTAATCTCAGCGAATATCAGGAAGCGCATACCGTTTCCCAGCTTAAAGGTTCCCCACCGGGCTACGTCGGCTACGGTCAGGGGGGCATTCTGACCGAAGCCGTGCGCAAACGTCCGTACAGCGTCGTCCTGCTCGATGAAGTCGAGAAAGCGCACCGCGACGTGATGAACCTGTTCTATCAGGTCTTCGACCGCGGCTTTATGCGCGACGGCGAAGGGCGGGAGATCGACTTCCGAAATACCGTCATCCTGATGACCGCCAACCTTGGCAGCGACCACATCATGCAGCTGCTGGAGGAACAACCGGAAGCCACTGACAGCGATTTGCAGGAAATGCTGCGCCCTATTCTGCGCGATCACTTCCAGCCCGCGCTGCTC
>NZ_JAADJS010000012.1:0-2960 GCF_011065485.1 Rahnella contaminans | reverse complement strand
GCACAGAGTCAATCTAAAACACCTTTGGTGTTGTAAGGTTAAGCCTCTCGGGTCATTAGTACTGGTTAGCTCAATGCATCGCTGCACTTACACACCCAGCCTATCAACGTCTTAGTCTTAAACGTCCCTTCAGGTGGCTTAAAGCCACAGGGAAGACTCATCTCGAGGCAAGTTTCGCGCTTAGATGCTTTCAGCGCTTATCTTTTCCGCATTTAGCTACCGGGCAATGCCATTGGCATGACAACCCGAACACCAGTGATGCGTCCACTCCGGTCCTCTCGTACTAGGAGCAGCCCCTCTCAATCTTCCAACGCCCACGGCAGATAGGGACCGAACTGTCTCACGACGTTCTAAACCCAGCTCGCGTACCACTTTAAACGGCGAACAGCCGTACCCTTGGGACCTACTTCAGCCCCAGGATGTGATGAGCCGACATCGAGGTGCCAAACACCGCCGTCGATATGAACTCTTGGGCGGTATCAGCCTGTTATCCCCGGAGTACCTTTTATCCGTTGAGCGATGGCCCTTCCATTCAGAACCACCGGATCACTATGACCTACTTTCGTACCTGCTCGAGCCGTCACTCTCGCAGTCAAGCTAGCTTATGCCATTGCACTAACCTCACGATGTCCGACCGTGATTAGCTAACCTTCGTGCTCCTCCGTTACTCTTTAGGAGGAGACCGCCCCAGTCAAACTACCCACCAGACACTGTCCTCACCCCGGATCACGGGGCCGAGTTAGAACATCAAACATTAAAGGGTGGTATTTCAAGGTTGGCTCCACGCAGACTGGCGTCCACGCTTCAAAGCCTCCCACCTATCCTACACATCAAGGCTCAATGTTCAGTGTCAAGCTATAGTAAAGGTTCACGGGGTCTTTCCGTCTTGCCGCGGGTACACTGCATCTTCACAGCGAGTTCAATTTCACTGAGTCTCGGGTGGAGACAGCCTGGCCATCATTACGCCATTCGTGCAGGTCGGAACTTACCCGACAAGGAATTTCGCTACCTTAGGACCGTTATAGTTACGGCCGCCGTTTACCGGGGCTTCGATCAAGAGCTTCTCCTTACGGATAACCCCATCAATTAACCTTCCGGCACCGGGCAGGCGTCACACCGTATACGTCCACTTTCGTGTTTGCACAGTGCTGTGTTTTTATTAAACAGTTGCAGCCAGCTGGTATCTTCGACTGGCTTCAGCTCCGGGAGCAAGTCCCTTCACCTACGCGCCAGCGTGCCTTCTCCCGAAGTTACGGCACCATTTTGCCTAGTTCCTTCACCCGAGTTCTCTCAAGCGCCTGAGTATTCTCTACCTGACCACCTGTGTCGGTTTGGGGTACGATTTCGTGTTACCTGGAGCTTAGAGGCTTTTCCTGGAAGCATGGCATCAGCTACTTCACCACCGTAGTGGCTCGTTATCACGCCTCAGGGTTAGTATGCAACCGGATTTACCAGGTCACACCCCCTACACGCTTGAACCGGGACAACCGTCGCCCGGCCAGCCTAGCCTTCTCCGTCCCCCCTTCGCAGTAACACCAAGTGCAGGAATATTAACCTGCTTCCCATCGACTACGCTTTTCAGCCTCGCCTTAGGGGTCGACTCACCCTGCCCCGATTAACGTTGGACAGGAACCCTTGGTCTTCCGGCGTGCGGGTTTTTCACCCGCATTATCGTTACTTATGTCAGCATTCGCACTTCTGATACCTCCAGCAAACCTCACAGTTCACCTTCGACGGCTTACAGAACGCTCCCCTACCCAACAACGCCTAAGCGTCGCTGCCGCAGCTTCGGTGCATGGTTTAGCCCCGTTACATCTTCCGCGCAGGCCGACTCGACCAGTGAGCTATTACGCTTTCTTTAAATGATGGCTGCTTCTAAGCCAACATCCTGGCTGTCTGTGCCTTCCCACATCGTTTCCCACTTAACCATGACTTTGGGACCTTAGCTGGCGGTCTGGGTTGTTTCCCTCTTCACGACGGACGTTAGCACCCGCCGTGTGTCTCCCGTGATAACATTCTTCGGTATTCGTAGTTTGCATCGAGTTGGTAAGCCGGGATGGCCCCCTAGTCGAAACAGTGCTCTACCCCCGAAGATGAGTTCACGAGGCGCTACCTAAATAGCTTTCGGGGAGAACCAGCTATCTCCCGGTTTGATTGGCCTTTCACCCCCAGCCACAAGTCATCCGCTAATTTTTCAACATTAGTCGGTTCGGTCCTCCAGTTAGTGTTACCCAACCTTCAACCTGCCCATGGCTAGATCACCGGGTTTCGGGTCTATACCTTGCAACTTGACGCCCAGTTAAGACTCGGTTTCCCTACGGCTCCCCTATACGGTTAACCTTGCTACAAAATATAAGTCGCTGACCCATTATACAAAAGGTACGCAGTCACCCAACAAAGTAGGCTCCCACTGCTTGTACGTACACGGTTTCAGGTTCTATTTCACTCCCCTCGCCGGGGTTCTTTTCGCCTTTCCCTCACGGTACTGGTTCACTATCGGTCAGTCAGGAGTATTTAGCCTTGGAGGATGGTCCCCCCATATTCAGACAGGATGTCACGTGTCCCGCCCTACTCATCGAACTCACAATCTGTGCATTTTTGTGTACGGGACTATCACCCTGTACCGTGCGACTTTCCAGACGCTTCCACTAACACACAAACTGATTCTGGTTCTGGGCTCTTCCCCGTTCGCTCGCCGCTACTGGGGGAATCTCGGTTGATTTCTTTTCCTCGGGGTACTTAGATGTTTCAGTTCCCCCGGTTCGCCTCATTACACTATGTATTCATGTAATGATAATGTGTCGAAACACACTGGGTTTCCCCATTCGGGTATCGTCGGGTATAACGGTTCATATCACCTTACCGACGCTTTTCGCAGATTAGCACGCCCTTCATCGCCTCTGACTGCCTAGGCATCCACCGTGTACGCTTAGTCGCTTAACCTCACAACCCGAAGGTGT
>NZ_JAADJS010000011.1:0-33248 GCF_011065485.1 Rahnella contaminans | reverse complement strand
TGAAACGCCGTAGCGCCGATGGTAGTGTGGGGTCTCCCCATGCGAGAGTAGGGAACTGCCAGGCATCAAATAAGTGGAAAGCCCTGTACTGACGTACAGGGCTTTTTGCTATGGGAAATTTGGGGAGATTTGAAGGGATTAGTAGTTACTTTCATTCTTTCCTGACTGACTCTCTGCCAGAAAACTGTGCGTCAGGGAGCAATGAATCGGTTAAACTAAGCTCAAATTAGTCACCAATGAGTAATCTAGTTATGTCGATTGACGACACATCTCTTCAATCCCGAAATACCTTTTCCCTAGCTGCACATGCTGCTGAAATCGTGAGCGTTTGTAGTGTGGAACAGCTGATCACTGCCTGGAAGTCTGCGAACGAAAAGCAGCAACCCTTCCTGCTTTTAGGTGAAGGAAGCAACGTTCTTTTTCTTGATAATTTTGCCGGTATGGTCGTTTTGAACCGGATAAAAGGCATTGAACTGGCTGAAGATAATGATGAATGGCTATTGCATGTCGGTGCCGGAGAAAACTGGCATGGGCTGGTTTGCTACGCATTGGAACACAATATTCCGGGGCTGGAAAACTTGGCTCTGATCCCCGGTTGTGTAGGCTCGGCGCCTATTCAGAACATTGGTGCTTATGGAATTGAGCTGCAAAGTGTCTGTAATTATGTTGATGTTTTAGATCTGCAAACCGAAAAACTGGTGCGTTTAAGTGATGAAGATTGTCAGTTCGGCTATCGCGAAAGCATCTTTAAGCATTCTTATAAAAACGGTTATGCAATCGTAGCCGTCGGTTTGAAGCTGACGAAGCAATGGCTGCCGAAGCTCACTTATGGTGACCTGACTCGTCTGGATCCCCAGACTGTAACGCCGCAGGAGATCTTTGATTCAGTATGCTCAATGCGACGCAGCAAATTACCGGATCCTGCTGTCACCGGGAATGCGGGCAGTTTCTACAAAAACCCAACCGTTGATGCTTTGGTTGCAGAGAAAATCAGCAGCCAATACCCTTCAATGCCCTCTTACCCACAAGCCAATGGACACGTAAAACTGGCCGCGGGTTGGTTAGTTGAACAGGCCGGCCTGAAAGGTTTTAGTATTGGCGGCGCAGCGGTGCATGAGAAACAGGCCCTGGTACTCATTAATAAAGACCATGCGAGCAGCGGCGATGTTCGAGCGTTGGCGAAACATGTTCGTGATGTAGTTGCCGAAAAATTTGGTATTTGGCTTGAGCCTGAAGTCCGTTTCATTGCCGCACAAGGTGAAGTGAATGCCGTGGAGGCTCTGTCATGAAGGATATTACAGTACCACTGCAATTGATCTCAATTTTGGCCGATGGTGAGTTTCATTCTGGTGAGCAGCTTGGTACAGCCATGGGAATGAGTCGTGCTGCAATTAATAAGCATATACAGACAGTGAGGGACTGGGGGGTCGATATCTTCACGGTTCCTGGAAAAGGCTACAGCCTGCCTTATCCTATTCAGTTGTTGGAAGAGGAGAAGATTCTCGCCATGCTCCCGGCTGGTGGAGTCAGTGTCCTGCCCGTGATTGATTCAACTAATCAGTATCTGATGGACAGGATTGGTCAGCTGAATTCTGGTGATGCCTGTGCCGCTGAATATCAGCAGGCTGGGCGAGGCCGCCGCGGTCGTAAGTGGTTTTCACCTTTCGGCAGTAATCTTTATCTTTCCATGTACTGGAAACTGGAACAAGGTCCCGCTGCGGCAATGGGGCTGAGCCTGGTGATCGGGATTGTCATGGCGGAAGTGCTTCATCGCCTTGGGGCGGTAGATGTCCGGGTTAAATGGCCTAATGATCTTTATCTCAATGACCGTAAGCTGGCTGGTATCCTCGTTGAATTGACAGGAAAAACTGGAGATGCTGCTCATCTTGTTATCGGTGCTGGTATTAACCTAAAAATGCGTGAACCTGCGACCGATACCATCAACCAGGGTTGGATCAACTTGCAGGAAGCGGGCGTGAATATCGATCGCAACGAACTGACAGCGACGTTACTCAAAGAGTTGCGTTCTGCTTTAGTTCATTTTGAACAGGAAGGTCTGACACCGTTTATTGCCCGTTGGCGGGATTTAGATAATTTCCTCGACCGGCCGGTTAAATTGCTGATTGGTGATCAGGAAATTCTTGGCATCGAACGGGGAATTGATCCCCAGGGCGCATTGTTGCTCGAGCAAGATGGTCTTATTAAACCGTATATTGGGGGTGAGATTTCACTTCGCGGTGCCTGAATAAGATAAAGGAGAGCATCGGCTCTCCTTTATTCATCTCTAAAATACTTATTTTCTCAAACGGACGCTTTCAACCGCATGATTCGCGCTTTTCGTCAGTATTAGACTGGCTCTTTCCCGAGTTGGTAATATATTTTCTTTTAAATTCAATCCGTTAATTTCATTCCACAACTGGGTCGCAATGTTTACTGCTTCTTCTTCCGGCAGTTTTGCATAGTGATGAAAATAGGAGTCGGGATCAGAGAATGCCCCTTGGCGGAATTTTAGGAAGCGATTAATATACCAGCCCTGCAATAAATCTTCCGGAGCATCAACGTATATTGAGAAATCAACAAAGTCAGAAACAAATACATGATGTGGATCGTGAGGATAATCCATACCACTTTGTAAAACATTGAGCCCTTCAAGAATTAAAATATCTGGCTGCTCAATAACTTTATTCCCATCGGGGATCACATCATAAATCAGATGCGAATACACCGGGGCAGTAACACGTTTAGCGCCTGATTTAACTTCAGAAACGAAGTTTACCAACTGATGCATATCGTAAGATTGCGGGAACCCCTTCTTCTTCATGATCCCACGTTCTTGCAGCGTTTTATTGGGATAGAGAAATCCATCAGTAGTAATCAGCTCCACTGAGCGATGCTCCGGCCAACGGCTCAGCAACGCCTGAAGGACACGCGCTGTTGTGCTCTTGCCCACAGCAACACTTCCCGCAATGCCGATGACATAAGGTATTTTCTGTCCGTCTGTACCGAGGAACTGTTCAAGCACAGCTTGCCGGCGCAAGTTGGAACTGATGTAAAAATTGAGAAGGCGTGAAAGCGGCAGATAGATCTGCGCGACTTCCTCGAGGGATAAATCCTCATTGATACCTTTCAGGTTCACGACTTCCGCTTCTTTGAGCGTTAGCGGTACTGAATCACGTAAGGCTGCCCACTGCGCACGATCGAACTGCAGATAAGGAGTTGCCAAAGATGGGTCTCTTTTTTTCATAAGTTAAAGTCTGCCTGTTAGCGCAGGTCAGGAAAGGCGATCACGCCAACTCCAGACAGTAAACCAGCAGCATATTATAGACACCTTAATTTTCAGGAGAGATCTTTTTCTTATAACTTATCGATTTCTTTGATTGAGTTTAAAAATTTTTAAGAAAGTTATGCAAACAAGGAAGATGTCGTAAAAGATTGGGGCGGCTTTCGTCGCCCCGTGGGGATCAAAAGAGGGGAGGGGAGGAACAGGCAGACGCAGTGAGCCGTTTATAGTAGACCACTTCATTTTTCCGGCTGTAGCGGTCAGATTGAGCTTTGAAAGCTGCACAGCGGTAACCCTGAGCACGGTAAAAGGCCTCTGCTTCAGACCCCGATTGCATATCGGAAGACAGAACATTACACCGCAGATTCTGAGCAGTGTGCTCCAGTTCACGTATTAACAATCTTCCGACGCCCCGCCGTCTGGCACGAGTACAAACCAAAAGAGTATTAATTTCTGCCTCATGCGGTGAATCTGCCGGTTGCGTTAAATTCAGCTGGACTGTTCCCATAACACCTTTGTCATCCCGGGCAATCCAAAGCAAACGCTTATTTTGAGCAAGCGCGTGGCGCAAATAATTGAAAGAATCCTCGGCATCTTTCTGTTCAATTGCGTAGGGAAACCCCGCGGATCGTCCCTGTTGGTTGGCCTCTACCAGAAGTTGAGTCAGTTCGTCGCGGTAAATAGGTAATGTCGCCGCATTCAGCATGACTATTTTCATTGCAGCACTCCTATAAGAAACAGCGCGTCCGAAAAGAAGACTGCAAAAATTACGCCAACAAAAAATGCTTTTAAATCAGTACTAGCCGAAAAGAAAACGCCGATTGGGGGTCTTTGATGCAGCAACTGCACATTTTCAGTGCGTAAATCGTACAGTTGGGCGGTGTGAATGATTTTTTTAAGATGAACAGAGATGAAAAGGCGCACCAGTGGCTCGACAGTGAGATATGAGGGGGACGTTTTTGCACATTATTTGAACCTTCAAGCGCCTTAATTAGGGCAAAAGCCTATTTTTTGAATAAAACATGAGCGTTAGAACAAAACATGCAATTTATTTGTTGCATACCCCGTAAACTCTCCCTAGAATGCGCAGCACTTGATGCCGGCATAGCTCAGTTGGTAGAGCAACTGACTTGTAATCAGTAGGTCCCGAGTTCGACTCTTGGTGCCGGCACCATTCAAGTACTAAACAATTAGGTGGGGTTCCCGAGCGGCCAAAGGGAGCAGACTGTAAATCTGCCGTCATCGACTTCGAAGGTTCGAATCCTTCCCCCACCACCATACAGGCTTCAGCAATGAAGCAACTTAAAGTGAAAGAGTCGCTTTAAGTGAAGGTGAGGAATTAAGTGTCTCACGTCCTTTTCCCCGTCTTCGAGTTCTTCAGAAAAATCAGGTAGCCGAGTTCCAGGATGCGGGCATCGTATAATGGCTATTACCTCAGCCTTCCAAGCTGATGATGTGGGTTCGATTCCCACTGCCCGCTCCAAGTATGTGCTGATATAGCTCAGTTGGTAGAGCGCACCCTTGGTAAGGGTGAGGTCGGCAGTTCGAATCTGCCTATCAGCACCACTTCCAAATTCTCCCTCCTGATTTTCTTTCTGTAAACTAATTCGTCAAGCAAATGCTTGGTTGATGTGGTGATACCACCGATTTAACCGTGTCTTAGAGGGACAATCGATGTCTAAAGAAAAGTTTGAACGTACAAAACCGCACGTTAACGTTGGTACTATCGGCCACGTTGACCACGGTAAAACTACCCTGACTGCAGCAATCACTACCGTTCTGGCTAAAACCTACGGCGGTTCTGCACGCGCATTCGACCAGATCGATAACGCACCAGAAGAAAAAGCTCGTGGTATCACCATCAACACTTCACACGTTGAATATGACACCCCAAGCCGTCACTACGCGCACGTTGACTGCCCAGGGCACGCCGACTACGTGAAAAACATGATCACCGGTGCTGCTCAGATGGACGGCGCGATCCTGGTTGTTGCTGCAACTGACGGCCCTATGCCTCAGACGCGTGAGCACATCCTGCTGGGTCGCCAGGTTGGCGTTCCTTACATCATCGTGTTCCTGAACAAATGTGACATGGTTGATGATGAAGAGCTGCTGGAACTGGTAGAAATGGAAGTTCGTGAACTTCTGTCTATGTACGACTTCCCAGGCGATGACACTCCGGTTGTTCGCGGTTCAGCGCTGAAAGCACTGGAAGGCGATGCAGACTACGAAGCAAAAATCATTGAACTGGCTGGCTTCCTGGATTCTTACATCCCAGAACCAGAACGTGCAATTGACAAGCCTTTCCTGCTGCCAATCGAAGACGTATTCTCCATCTCCGGTCGTGGTACAGTTGTAACCGGTCGTGTAGAGCGCGGTATCGTTAAAGTCGGCGAAGAAGTTGAAATCGTTGGTATCAAAGATACCGTGAAATCAACTTGTACTGGCGTTGAAATGTTCCGCAAACTGCTGGACGAAGGCCGTGCAGGCGAGAACGTTGGTGTTCTGCTGCGTGGTATCAAACGTGAAGATATCGAACGTGGTCAAGTTCTGGCAAAACCAGGCTCAATCAAACCACACACCCAGTTCGAATCTGAAGTTTATATTCTGAGCAAAGATGAAGGTGGCCGTCATACTCCATTCTTCAAAGGCTACCGTCCACAGTTCTACTTCCGTACAACTGACGTGACCGGTACTATCGAACTGCCAGAAGGCGTTGAAATGGTAATGCCAGGCGACAACATCAAAATGGTTGTTACCTTGATCCACCCAATCGCGATGGATGACGGTCTGCGTTTCGCAATCCGTGAAGGCGGCCGTACTGTAGGCGCTGGTGTTGTTGCTAAAGTTATCGCTTAATCGCTGATAGTTTTTTGTCACTATACGTTGACGCAACACACCCGAAAAGGGCATCATTCGATGCCCTTTTTTCTACGCTGTGGTGCTAGAACCTATCTCATCAGCGATTTATACGTCATAATCACTGGTGAGATAGGCTCTGAAATATAGCGTAAAACACCGAATTGCGCTCGAGTAGAGCATCGATCGGTTTGGTTTGCCTCGCAATGCGAGGCAAAGTTGTTTGTTCTGAATCATTGTGACGGGTTGGTTTATGAGTGCGAATACCGAGGCTCAAGGGAGCGGGCGCGGCCTGGAAGCGGTAAAGTGGCTGGTTGTTGCCGTTTTGTTGGTTGTAGCTATTGTCGGTAACTATTATTACCGTGCATACAGCCTGCCGTTACGCGCGTTAGCCGTAGTAGTTATTATCGCAATTGCAGGCGCAGTGGCTTTATTGACCACTAAAGGCAAGGCGACAGTTGCGTTTGCTCGTGAAGCGCGCACCGAAGTACGTAAAGTCATTTGGCCAACGCGCCAGGAAACATTGCATACCACACTGATCGTTGCTGCGGTGACTGCCGTTATGTCTCTGATTCTGTGGGGGCTGGATGGTATTTTAGTCCGCCTGGTATCTTTCATTACTGGCTTGAGGTTCTAAATGTCTGAAGCACCTAAAAAACGTTGGTACGTCGTTCAGGCGTTTTCTGGCTTTGAAGGCCGCGTAGCGCAATCGCTGCGTGAGCACATCAAATTACATGACATGGAAGAGCTGTTTGGTGAAGTCATGGTTCCAACCGAAGAAGTGGTTGAGATCCGTGGTGGCCAGCGCCGTAAAAGCGAACGTAAATTCTTCCCGGGTTATGTGCTGGTCCAGATGGTGATGAATGACGCCAGCTGGCACTTAGTTCGCAGCGTTCCTCGTGTGATGGGCTTCATTGGCGGAACGTCAGATCGTCCTGCACCGATCAGCGATAAAGAAGTCGATGCGATCATGAATCGCCTGCAACAAGTGGGTGATAAGCCACGTCCTAAAACATTGTTTGAACCAGGTGAGCTGGTACGTGTTAACGACGGTCCGTTTGCGGACTTCAATGGTGTGGTCGAAGAAGTTGATTACGAAAAAAGCCGCTTGAAAGTGTCTGTTTCCATCTTTGGCCGTGCAACACCGGTTGAACTGGATTTCGGACAGGTTGAAAAAGGCTAACGGCACCTTTCTAAATATTCATTAGAACAGATGTTGTACAGGGCGCGAAATTGAACTATAATTTCGCGCCTTTTGTTTTTATGCGCAGCCTCTGCGTGTGGAAAGTATAAAGTACTGTAAATAACGGGGAGCCTCTTCAAACAGGCGATATCACCCAAACGAGGATATTTACCATGGCCAAGAAAGTACAAGCCTACGTTAAGCTGCAAGTTGCAGCCGGTATGGCAAACCCAAGTCCGCCAGTTGGTCCAGCTCTGGGTCAGCAAGGCGTGAACATCATGGAATTCTGTAAGGCGTTCAATGCTAAGACTGATAGCATGGAAAAAGGCCTGCCAATTCCTGTTGTTATTACTGTTTATTCTGACCGTTCTTTCACCTTCGTTACCAAAACCCCTCCTGCAGCAGTACTGCTGAAGAAAGCGGCTGGTATCAAGTCTGGTTCCGGCAAGCCGAACAAAGACAAAGTAGGTAAAGTAACGAGTGCTCAGGTTCGTGAAATCGCAGAAACCAAAGCTGCGGACATGACTGGTTCTGACGTTGAAGCGATGACTCGCTCCATCGAAGGTACTGCTCGTTCCATGGGCCTGGTAGTGGAGGATTAATAGAATGGCTAAGCTGACCAAGCGCATGCGCGTGATCCGTGACAAAGTTGATGCTACTAAACAGTATGACATCACCGAAGCCGTTGCTCTGCTCAAAGAGCTGGCCACTGCTAAATTCGTAGAAAGCGTGGACGTTGCTGTTAACCTCGGCATCGATGCACGTAAATCTGATCAAAACGTTCGTGGTGCTACCGTTCTGCCTAACGGCACCGGTCGTTCTGTTCGCGTTGCCGTCTTCACCCAAGGTGCAAACGCTGAAGCTGCTAAAGCTGCAGGCGCTGAGCTGGTAGGTATGGAAGATCTGGCAGACCAGATTAAGAAAGGCGAAATGAACTTCGACGTAGTTATTGCATCTCCAGATGCAATGCGCGTTGTTGGCCAATTAGGTCAGGTTCTGGGTCCACGCGGCCTGATGCCTAACCCGAAGGTTGGTACTGTAACTCCTAACGTTGCTGAAGCAGTTAAGAATGCTAAAGCAGGTCAGGTTCGTTATCGTAACGACAAAAACGGCATCATCCATACCACAATTGGTAAGGTTGATTTCGAATCCGACAAGCTGAAAGAAAACCTGGAAGCTCTGTTGGTCGCTCTGAAAAAAGCGAAGCCTTCTCAGGCTAAAGGCGTTTTCATCAAGAAAGTAAGCCTGTCCACTACCATGGGCGCGGGTCTTGCTATTGATCAAAGCGGCCTGAGCGCAACAGTTAACTAATTAACTGCTGACGTTTATCGCTTTACGCGGGCGGTAGATTTGTCTAGAATCTATGGCCCGTTGTTTCGTTAATGCGAAACCAAGATTTTTCGGTTGGAGCCTGGCCTATCCAGGCCTCCGTCCAAGACCGCAGGTGTCCTGAAAGGGACTTAATCCTTCCTGCGTAGACGGTGACAGAGCCTGAAGAAAATATTTCTTTGTCTTTTTTAAAAAGAATTAAGATTTGTCTTTGCTGGATTCTCTGCTCACCGTGTTTGAACGCTTGATATCGATCTCGATAACAAGTGATGTGAGTTCCGGGGGTTTTCCCCGGCTAAATCCAGGAGCAAAAAGCTAATGGCATTAAATCTTCAAGACAAACAAGCGATTGTTGCTGAAGTCATCGAAGTAGCCAAAGGCGCGCTGTCTGCGGTTGTTGCGGATTCCCGTGGCGTAACTGTAGATAAAATGACTGAACTGCGTAAAGCAGGTCGTGAAGCTGGCGTTTACATGCGTGTTGTTCGCAACACCTTGATGCGTCGCGTCGTAGAAGGTACTCAATTTGAGTGCCTGAAAGACACGTTTGTCGGTCCAACCTTGATTGCATTCTCTACTGAACACCCAGGCGCTGCTGCCCGTCTGTTCAAAGATTTCGCTAAAGCGAATGCAAAATTTGAGGTTAAAGCTGCGGCCTTTGAAGGTGAGTTTATCTCTGCGGCTCAAATCGACCGCTTGGCAACTCTGCCTACTTACGAAGAAGCAATCGCACGCCTGATGGCAACCATGAAAGAAGCCTCTGCAGGCAAACTGGTTCGCACTCTGGCTGCTGTTCGCGATCAGAAAGAAGCTGCTTAATCAGCCTTTCTTATCTCGTTCATTTGCTTACGTATACACTATTTCTGAATTCTAGGAACACTTGAAATGTCAATCACTAAAGAACAAATCATTGAAGGCGTTGCAGCTCTGTCTGTAATGGAAATCGTTGAACTGATCTCCGCTATGGAAGAAAAATTCGGCGTTTCTGCTGCTGCTGCTGTTGCAGGTCCTGCTGCTGCTGCTGAAGCTGTTGAAGAAAAAACTGAGTTCGACGTTATTCTGGCTGCTGTTGGCGCGAATAAAGTTGCAGTTATCAAAGCTGTTCGTACTGCAACTGGCCTGGGTCTGAAAGAAGCTAAAGACCTGGTTGAGTCTGCTCCAGCAGCTCTGAAAGAAGGCATCAGCAAAGACGACGCTGAAGCTCTGAAAAAATCTCTGGAAGAAGCTGGTGCTTCTGTTGAAGTTAAGTAAGTTTAACTTCCCGGAGTGCAGTCTGTCCTAACAGACTGATGGCTGGTGACTTTTTAGTCACCAGCCTTTTTGCGCTATAGAGTGTCAGTGGTGTTTCACACTGTTTGAGCACTGAACTACTCTAATATCTCTTTCTATAGACGCCTTAATATATTGATGCCTCTTGCTGTAGCTCATCTACAGATAACGCACAACGAAATGATTTAAGAGTGGTAGAAAACAGATATTGCGGGAAGCGTTTCTGCTTTCCGGTCGACATAAACGGTGTTGCATGAACTGTCCTTCTCAGGGCAGACAAGATTGGGTCACTGATCAGCGAGCTGAGGAACCCTATGGTTTACTCCTATACCGAGAAAAAACGCATTCGTAAGGATTTTGGTAAACGTCCACAAGTTCTGGACATTCCATATCTCCTTTCTATCCAGCTTGACTCGTTCCAGAAGTTTATCGAGCAAGATCCGGAAGGCCAGTACGGTCTGGAAGCTGCATTCCGTTCTGTATTCCCTATCAAGAGCTACAGCGGTAACTCTGAGCTGCAATACGTTAGCTACCGTCTTGGTGAGCCAGTATTCGACGTTAAAGAATGCCAGATCCGTGGTGTGACGTTCTCCGCGCCATTGCGCGTGAAACTGCGTCTGGTAATCTACGAACGCGAAGCACCAGAAGGTACGGTCAAAGACATCAAGGAACAAGAAGTCTATATGGGCGAAATTCCGCTCATGACCGAAAATGGTACCTTTGTGATTAACGGTACTGAGAGGGTTATCGTATCTCAGCTGCACCGTAGTCCGGGCGTATTCTTCGACAGTGATAAGGGTAAAACCCACTCATCGGGTAAAGTGCTTTATAACGCACGTATCATCCCTTACCGCGGTTCATGGTTGGATTTCGAGTTTGACCCGAAAGATAACCTGTTTGTACGTATTGACCGTCGCCGCAAATTGCCAGCGACCATCATTCTGCGTGCATTAAATTACACGACTGAACAGATCCTTGACCTGTTCTTTGACAAGGTGACTTACCAGATCCGCGACAACAAGTTGCAGATGGAACTGGTACCTGAGCGCCTGCGCGGTGAAACAGCTTCTTTTGATATCGAAGCTGACGGTAAGGTCTATGTTGAAAAAGGCCGCCGCATCACTGCACGTCATATTCGTCAGCTTGAAAAAGACGAAATCCAGCGCATCGAAGTTCCTGTTGAGTACATCGCAGGGAAAGTCGTTTCTAAAGACTACATCGACACCAATACCGGTGAGCTGATCGTCCCTGCTAACATGGAATTGTCTCTGGATCTGCTGGCTAAATTGAGCCAGTCCGGTCACAAAACCATTGAAACGCTGTTCACCAACGATCTCGATCATGGCGCGTACATGTCCGAGACCATTCGCGTCGACCCAACCAGCGATCGCCTGAGCGCACTGGTTGAGATCTACCGCATGATGCGTCCTGGTGAGCCACCAACGCGTGAAGCAGCTGAAAGCCTGTTCGAAAACCTCTTCTTCTCTGAAGATCGTTACGACCTGTCTGCTGTTGGCCGTATGAAGTTCAACCGTTCTCTGCTGCGTGATGAAATCGAAGGTTCAGGTATCCTGAGCAAAGACGACATCATCCAGGTGATGAGAAAGCTGATCGGCATCCGTAACGGTCAGGGCGAAGTGGATGATATCGACCAC
Source organism: Rahnella contaminans (assembly GCF_011065485.1). NCBI lineage: Bacteria > Pseudomonadati > Pseudomonadota > Gammaproteobacteria > Enterobacterales > Yersiniaceae > Rahnella > Rahnella contaminans. The sequence continues at coordinate 21,676 of NZ_JAADJS010000011.1, read as the reverse complement.
TTAGGGAACCGTCGTATTCGTTCTGTCGGCGAAATGGCTGAAAACCAATTCCGTGTAGGTTTGGTTCGTGTTGAGCGTGCGGTTAAAGAGCGTCTGTCTCTTGGCGACCTCGATACTCTGATGCCTCAGGACATGATCAACGCTAAGCCGATTTCGGCTGCGGTGAAAGAGTTCTTCGGTTCAAGCCAGCTGTCACAATTTATGGACCAGAACAACCCGTTGTCTGAGATCACGCACAAACGTCGTATCTCTGCATTGGGCCCGGGCGGTTTGACCCGTGAACGTGCTGGCTTTGAGGTTCGAGACGTACACCCGACTCACTACGGTCGCGTATGTCCAATCGAAACGCCAGAAGGTCCAAACATCGGTCTGATCAACTCCTTGTCTGTGTATGCACAGACCAATGAGTATGGTTTCCTGGAAACCCCTTACCGCCGTGTGCGCGAAGGTATGGTTACCGATGAAATTAACTACCTGTCTGCCATTGAAGAAGGCAACTTCGTAATCGCTCAGGCGAACTCCAACCTGGACGAAGAAGGCCGTTTCCTGGAAGACTTAGTCACTTGTCGTAGCAAAGGCGAATCAAGCCTGTTTAGCCGCGATCAGGTTGACTACATGGACGTTTCTACCCAGCAGATCGTATCCGTTGGTGCTTCTCTGATTCCATTCCTGGAACACGATGACGCCAACCGTGCATTGATGGGTGCGAACATGCAACGTCAGGCAGTTCCAACCCTGCGCGCTGATAAGCCGCTGGTAGGTACTGGTATGGAACGTGCTGTAGCGGTTGACTCCGGTGTTACTGCCGTAGCTAAACGTGGCGGTATTGTTCAGTACGTGGATGCATCCCGTATCGTTATTCGTGTTAACGAAGAAGAGATGTACCCGGGCGAAGCAGGTATCGACATTTATAACCTGACCAAATACACCCGTTCTAACCAGAACACCTGCATCAACCAGATGCCGTGTGTGAATCTGGGCGAACCCATCGAGCGCGGCGACGTGCTGGCAGATGGTCCGTCAACAGATCTGGGAGAACTGGCTCTGGGTCAGAACATGCGTGTCGCGTTCATGCCTTGGAACGGTTACAACTTCGAAGACTCCATCTTGGTCTCCGAACGTGTTGTGCAGGAAGATCGCTTCACGACCATCCATATCCAGGAACTGGCGTGCGTGTCCCGTGACACCAAGTTAGGGCCTGAAGAGATCACCGCTGACATCCCTAACGTGGGTGAGGCTGCGCTCTCTAAACTGGATGAATCCGGTATCGTTTATATCGGTGCTGAAGTGACCGGTGGTGACATTCTGGTCGGTAAAGTTACACCTAAAGGTGAAACTCAGCTGACTCCGGAAGAGAAACTGCTGCGTGCTATCTTCGGTGAGAAAGCGTCTGATGTTAAAGACTCTTCTCTGCGTGTACCAAACGGCGTTTCCGGTACGATTATTGACGTGCAAGTCTTCACCCGCGATGGCGTGGAAAAAGACAAACGTGCGTTAGAAATCGAAGAAATGCAGCTGAAACAGGCTAAGAAAGACCTGACTGAAGAGCTGCAAATTCTGGAAGCGGGCCTGTTTGCACGTATCCAGTCTGCGCTGGTTGCTGGCGGTGTTGAAGCTGACAAGCTGGGCAAATTGCCTCGCGACCGTTGGTTAGAACTGTCACTGACTGACGAAGACAAACAGAATCAGTTGGAACAGCTTGCTGAACAGTACGACGAACTGAAATCCGAGTTTGAGAAAAAACTCGAAGCTAAGCGTCGTAAAATCACTCAGGGCGATGATCTGGCACCAGGTGTGCTGAAAATTGTTAAAGTGTATTTGGCCGTTAAACGTCAAATCCAGCCTGGTGACAAGATGGCAGGCCGCCACGGTAACAAAGGTGTTATCTCCAAGATCAACCCGATCGAAGATATGCCTTACGATGAAAACGGGACTCCTGTTGATATCGTACTGAACCCGCTGGGCGTTCCATCTCGTATGAACATTGGTCAGATTTTGGAAACCCACCTGGGTATGGCCGCGAAAGGTATTGGTGAAAAAATCAATGCCATGCTGAAGAAACATGAAGAAGTTTCTAAGCTGCGCGAGTTCATCCAGCGTGCCTATGATCTGGGCGACGATGTACGTCAGAAAGTTGATCTGAACACCTTCACCGATGACGAAGTATTGCGTCTGGCTGAGAACCTGAAAAAAGGTATGCCAATCGCAACACCAGTCTTCGACGGTGCGAAGGAGACAGAGATCAAGCAACTGCTTGAAATGGGCGGAATCCCTACCTCTGGCCAGATCACACTGTTTGACGGCCGTACCGGCGAGCAATTTGAGCGTCAGGTTACCGTCGGCTACATGTACATGCTGAAACTGAACCACCTGGTTGACGATAAGATGCACGCGCGTTCTACCGGTTCTTACAGCCTTGTTACTCAGCAGCCGCTGGGTGGTAAAGCGCAGTTCGGTGGTCAGCGCTTCGGTGAGATGGAAGTGTGGGCACTGGAAGCATACGGTGCCGCTTATACCCTGCAGGAAATGCTGACTGTTAAGTCCGATGACGTTAACGGCCGTACTAAGATGTATAAAAACATCGTAGATGGCGATCATCGTATGGAACCAGGCATGCCGGAATCCTTCAACGTATTGTTGAAAGAAATCCGTTCTCTGGGTATCAACATCGAGCTGGAAGACGAGTAAGTACTCGAATTCGCACTGATCACAGGGGCACCTGCCTGTTAATCAATACAGACCAGGTGCCTAACAGGTCTAACCCGACGGGAGCCAATCCGTGAAAGACTTACTAAAGTTTCTGAAAGCGCAAACTAAGACCGAAGAGTTTGATGCGATCAAAATTGCTCTGGCATCGCCAGACATGATCCGTTCTTGGTCTTTTGGTGAAGTTAAGAAGCCAGAAACCATTAACTACCGTACGTTCAAACCAGAACGTGACGGCCTTTTCTGCGCCCGTATTTTCGGACCAGTAAAAGACTACGAATGCCTGTGCGGTAAGTACAAGCGTTTAAAACATCGCGGCGTGATTTGCGAGAAGTGCGGCGTTGAAGTGACCCAGACTAAAGTACGCCGTGAGCGTATGGGCCACATCGAACTGGCTTCCCCGACTGCACACATCTGGTTCCTGAAATCGCTGCCATCGCGCATCGGTTTGTTGCTGGATATGCCACTGCGTGACATCGAACGTGTTCTGTACTTCGAATCCTATGTGGTTATCGAAGGCGGCATGACTAACCTCGAAAAACGCCAGATCCTGACTGAAGAGCAGTATCTGGATGCGTTGGAAGAGTTTGGTGATGAGTTCGACGCGAAGATGGGTGCTGAAGCAATCCAGGCTCTGTTGAAAAACATGGATCTGGAAGCGGAATGCGAACAACTGCGTGAAGAGTTGAACGAAACCAACTCCGAAACCAAACGTAAGAAGCTGACCAAGCGTATCAAGCTGCTGGAAGCGTTCGTTCAGTCTGGTAACAAACCAGAGTGGATGATCCTGACCGTGCTGCCGGTGCTGCCACCAGACTTGCGTCCATTGGTTCCGTTGGACGGCGGCCGTTTCGCTACATCAGATCTGAACGATCTGTATCGTCGCGTTATCAACCGTAACAACCGTCTGAAACGCCTGCTGGATCTGGCTGCGCCAGACATCATCGTACGTAACGAAAAACGTATGCTGCAAGAAGCGGTAGATGCTTTGCTGGATAACGGCCGTCGCGGTCGTGCTATCACCGGCTCTAACAAGCGTCCGCTGAAATCTCTGGCAGACATGATTAAAGGTAAACAGGGTCGTTTCCGTCAGAACTTGCTGGGTAAACGTGTCGACTACTCTGGTCGTTCCGTTATCACCGTAGGTCCTTACCTGCGTCTGCACCAGTGTGGTCTGCCGAAGAAAATGGCACTGGAACTGTTCAAACCGTTCATCTACGGCAAGCTGGAACTGCGTGGCCTGGCCACCACCATCAAAGCCGCGAAGAAAATGGTTGAGCGCGAAGAAGCTGTCGTTTGGGATATCCTGGACGAAGTTATCCGCGAACACCCGGTACTGCTGAACCGTGCACCAACCCTGCACCGTTTGGGTATCCAGGCGTTTGAACCCGTTCTGATCGAAGGTAAAGCAATTCAGCTGCACCCGCTGGTTTGTGCGGCATATAACGCCGACTTCGATGGTGACCAGATGGCTGTTCACGTACCGTTGACGCTGGAAGCTCAGCTGGAAGCGCGTGCGTTGATGATGTCTACCAACAACATCCTGTCACCTGCGAACGGCGAGCCAATCATCGTTCCTTCTCAGGACGTTGTATTGGGTCTGTACTACATGACCCGTGACTGTGTTAACGCCAAAGGCGAAGGCATGGTTCTGACTGGTCCTAAAGAAGCTGAGCGTATTTACCGCGCCGGTTTGGCCTCTCTGCATGCGCGTGTGAAAGTGCGTATTACCGAAGAGATCAAAAATACCGAAGGCGAAGTTACGCATCAGACGTCGATTATCGACACGACTGTGGGTCGCGCCATCCTTTGGATGATCGTACCAAAAGGTCTGCCGTTCTCTATCGTCAACCAGCCTCTGGGCAAAAAAGCTATCTCCAAAATGCTGAACACCTGTTACCGCATTTTGGGCCTGAAGCCGACCGTTATTTTTGCTGACCAGATCATGTACACCGGTTTTGCTTACGCTGCCCGTTCAGGCGCGTCAGTAGGTATCGATGACATGGTAATCCCTGCGAAGAAAGCAGAGATCATCGAAGAAGCAGAAACCGAAGTTGCTGAAATTCAGGAGCAGTTCCAGTCTGGTCTGGTCACTGCTGGCGAACGCTATAACAAAGTGATCGACATCTGGGCTGCGGCCAACGAACGTGTTGCTAAGGCAATGATGGAAAACTTGTCTGTTGAAGACGTCGTCAACCGTGACGGTGTTGTTGAACAGCAGGTTTCCTTCAACAGCATCTTTATGATGGCCGACTCCGGTGCGCGTGGTTCCGCTGCACAGATTCGTCAGCTGGCCGGTATGCGTGGCCTGATGGCGAAACCAGATGGTTCCATCATTGAAACGCCAATCACCGCGAACTTCCGTGAAGGTCTGAACGTACTCCAGTACTTCATCTCTACTCACGGTGCTCGTAAAGGCTTGGCGGATACCGCACTGAAAACTGCGAACTCCGGTTATCTGACCCGTCGTCTGGTTGACGTGGCACAGGACCTGGTTGTGACCGAAGACGACTGTGGAACTCACGAAGGCATCATGATGACTCCGGTCATCGAAGGTGGCGACGTTAAAGAACCACTGCGCGAACGTGTACTGGGTCGTGTGACTGCAGAAGATATCCTTAAGCCGGGTACGGCGGATATTCTGGTTCCACGTAACACCCTGCTTCACGAGAAGACGTGTGATCTGTTAGAAGAGAACTCTGTCGACAGCGTGAAAGTACGTTCAGTCGTAAGTTGCGAAACTGACTTTGGTGTGTGTGCAAACTGCTACGGTCGCGACCTGGCACGTGGTCACATCATCAACAAAGGTGAAGCGATCGGTGTTATTGCAGCACAGTCCATCGGTGAGCCGGGTACTCAGCTGACGATGCGTACGTTCCACATCGGTGGTGCGGCATCTCGTGCGGCTGCTGAATCCAGCATCCAGGTGAAAAACACCGGTACCATTAAACTAAGCAACCACAAGCACGTTAGCAACTCTAACGGCAAACTGGTTATCACTTCCCGTAACACTGAGCTGAAATTGATCGACGAATTCGGTCGTACCAAAGAAAGCTATAAAGTGCCTTACGGTTCCGTGATGGGCAAAGGTGATGGCGCATCTGTTAACGGCGGCGAAACCGTTGCTAACTGGGATCCGCACACAATGCCAGTTATCAGTGAAGTGAGTGGTTTCATTCGCTTTGCCGATATGGTTGATACTCAGACCATTACCCGTCAGACAGATGACCTGACCGGTTTGTCCTCTCTGGTTGTTCTGGATTCTGCAGAACGTACTGGTAGCGGTAAAGACCTGCGTCCGGCACTGAAAATCGTTGATGCTAAAGGCGACGACGTATTGATCCCAGGTACTGATATGCCTGCTCAATACTTCCTGCCAGGTAAAGCGATCGTTCAGCTGGAAGATGGTACTCAGATTCACTCTGGTGACACCCTGGCGCGTATTCCTCAGGAATCCGGCGGTACCAAGGACATCACCGGTGGTCTGCCACGCGTTGCTGACCTGTTCGAAGCGCGTCGTCCGAAAGAGCCTGCAATCCTTGCTGAAATCAGCGGGATCATCTCCTTCGGTAAAGAAACCAAAGGCAAACGTCGTCTGGTAATTTCTCCGTTAGATGGCAGCGATGCTTACGAAGAAATGATTCCAAAATGGCGTCAGCTGAACGTGTTCGAAGGCGAAGTTGTGGAACGTGGTGACGTCGTATCCGACGGCCCTGAATCTCCACACGACATTCTGCGTCTTCGTGGTGTTCACGCGGTTACCCGCTACATCACCAACGAAGTGCAGGAAGTTTACCGTCTGCAAGGCGTTAAGATTAACGATAAACACATCGAAGTTATCGTTCGTCAGATGTTGCGTAAAGGCACCATCGTTAGCGCTGGTGGCACGGACTTCCTGGAAGGCGAGCAGGCAGAAATGTCTCGCGTTAAAATCGCTAACCGTCAGCTGGAAGCTGAAGGCAAAATCACGGCAACCTTTACCCGTGACCTGCTCGGTATCACCAAGGCATCCCTGGCGACCGAGTCCTTCATCTCTGCTGCATCGTTCCAGGAAACCACGCGCGTTCTTACCGAAGCGGCTGTTGCCGGTAAACGTGATGAACTGCGTGGCCTGAAAGAGAACGTTATCGTTGGCCGTCTGATCCCAGCCGGTACCGGTTACGCTTATCACCAGGATCGTGCACGCCGTAAAGCTCAGGGCGAAGTGCCAGTTGTACCGCAAGTCAGCGCGGACGAAGCAACGGCTAACCTGGCTGAACTGCTGAACGCAGGTTTCGGTAACAGCGACGATTAATCGTCTTCTGTCGAAACGCATAAAACCGCTCTTTCGGGAGCGGTTTTTTTTTGCCTGAAATAGGGGAGTTGATAATGCCAGGAAAGAGGAGCCGGAACAGGAAACTGGACGATAACCCGTTCCGGCTGGTTGGAAGCAGCACCGGGATGAATGGCGCTGGCCGGTTGCGATGATGCAGCGACAGCGGCACGGTAACCTGCCCGGCGTGCTGGCGCGAGAGGCAAAATCGCTTTATGGAATACGCATTCCTGAGAGATTATCGCGTTGCTGTCTGGCGACATTTTCCTGCGGCGTACGCCCCAAAAAACTGTCCCAGTCTTTCCACACGGGCTGCAATCCTGCTTGCGTTAATGCCGCAGCCACCCGCTGAGGTGAGCGGTTATCATGTGGCGCAAATTGTTCCAGTTCCGGATGATCGTCTGCGTAACCGCCCGGTTGAGTTTTGGATCCGGCGCTGACCGTGTTGATCGCCAGAGGAATGACATGATCGCGGAAATACGGTGACTCGCGTGTCGACAGGGAAAGCTCGACATCCGGCGACAACATCCGGAAAGCGCAAATCAGCTGCACCAGCTGGTTTTCCTCCAGCAACGAAGCCGGTTCGATTCCGCCTGTGCACGGGCGCAATCTCGGGAACGCCACCGAATAGCGGCTTTGCCAGTAAGTTTGTTGTAGATAAAGCAAATGCTCGGCCACCATATAACTGTCAGTTCGCCAGTTTCCGGAAAGCCCGAACAACGCGCCGAGTCCGATCTTATCGATTCCCGCGCGCCCCAGCCGGTCAGGGGTTTCCAGCCGCCAGAAGAAATCTTGTTTTTGCCCGCGCAGATGATGCAGCGCATAGGTCGGTGCGTGATAGGTTTCCTGATAAACCAGAACACCGTCCAGCCCCAGCGTTTTTAACTCGGCGTATTCTTCCTGAGGTAGCGGCTGCACTTCAATCATCAGTGAATCAAAATGACTGCGGATAGCCGGGAAATGTCGGCGGAAATAATCCATACCAACTTTCCCTTTATGCTCGCCCGTAACCAGCAACAGGTGTTTGAATCCCAGCGCGTTCAGCGCCTCACATTCAGCGATGATTTCCTCTTCATCCAGCGTCTTACGTTTGATTTTATTACTCATCGAGAAGCCGCAGTACGTGCACTCGTTGGCGCAAAGGTTGGAGAGATAAAGGGGGGCGAAGAAATTCACGGTATTGCCGAAACGCTGGCGCGTGAGCTGTTGCGCGCGCTGCGCCATTTCTTCAAGATACGGTAACGCGGCCGGAGAAATCAGTGCCATAAAACCATCACGGTCGATTTTGTTCCTGCTCAGCGCCCGCTCAACATCACTGGACGTTTTGCTGTTAATTCGCAGGGAAATATCGTCCCAGTCGAGCGTTGACCAGACATCGGTAAAGTTGCTCATAAGCTTGCCTGCGGGGAAGTCAGAAAACCGGTCAGCGGGCTGGATGCGCTGGCGTACCGTTGCCGTCCGCCTAATCCGCTTTGACGGGCAAGCACGCCCGCTTCAACGGCCAGCCGGAAAGCTGTCGCCATGGAAACCGGATCACGCGCAACGGCAATTGCCGTATTCACCAGCACGGCGTCCGCACCCATTTCCAGCGCCTCAGTGGCCTGACTGGGTGCGCCGATCCCGGCATCAACCACAACGGGCACGCGCGCCTGTTCGATAATAATTTGCAGAAACTCACGGGTTTGCAGCCCCTGATTAGAGCCTATCGGTGCGCCGAGCGGCATCACTGCCGCGCATCCGGCTTCTTCAAGACGCTTGCACAGCACCGGATCAGCACTGCAATAAGGCAAAACGACAAACCCCTGTTTCACTAGTATCTCTGCGGCTTTCAGGGTTTCGATGGCATCGGGCAGCAGGTATTTCATGTCCGGATGGATTTCCAGTTTGACCCAGTTTGTGCCCAGTGCTTCGCGGGCCAGCTGAGCGGCAAACACCGCTTCTTCTGCCGTTTTTGCCCCTGACGTATTGGGCAACAGGCGCACGCCAAGTTGCTGCAAAGGCGAAAGAATATCATCGCCGCCACGCCGCAGATCGACGCGTTTCATCGCCATCGTCACCAGCTCAGAGCCGGATGCTTCCAGTGCCAGTTGCATCAGCGCCGGACTGGCGAATTTTCCGGTTCCGGTAAAAAGGTGTGAGGTAAACGTAGCATCAGCAATTTTTAACATGTTTCATCCTCCGGCTATCGCCTGAAAGAGCAAAATCTCATCACCGTCTGCCAGCCAGTGTGCAGGCCAGTTATCGCGGGGGATAATGACCTGATTTACCGCCAGCGCTCTGCCCGCAGTGTTTAACGCCAGCTCATCGAGCAGAGCTAACAGCGGGAGCGGCTGACTGAACTGATGAGATTCATCATTGACCAGAATATTCACGCATAGCCTCCGCAGACGGTACAGGCAGATGATCGCGTGAGTTGCAGTGAACGCCAGTTCTGTGTTTTTCCGTCGAACAGCCGGAGTTTGCCGCTCAGTGTGCAAGGCAGCCCAGCCAGGATTTTCAGTGCTTCGAGCGCCTGTAATGTCCCGATGGTGCCCACTACCGGCCCGAGTACGCCGGATGTCCGGCAGTTACGTTGCACGGTTTCCTGATCCGGATACAAACAGGCATAACAACCGTGAGCGTAGGGTGCTTCAATCACCAGAAGCTGTCCGCTGAATCCGACGGCGCTGCCGCTGATTAGCGTTTTGCCTGCATCCACGCAGGCTTTATTGACGGCATGACGGGTCTCCATGTTGTCGCTGCAATCCAGAACGATATCGGCATTGGCCACCGCTTGTGTCAGCGCTTCACCCAACAGGCGTTCCGTAATGGCCACGGCTTCGCAAAGCGGATTCAGGCGCAACAGCTCACGCTTTGCCAAAGTGGCTTTGGGCTGATCGAGATCGGCTGTGCGGTAAAGGATTTGCCGCTGAAGATTGGTGATATGCAGCCGGTCGTCATCGGCCAGAAAAAGCGTGCCGACGCCCGCCGCCGCCAGATACAGGGCGGCAGGAGAACCGAGTCCGCCAAGTCCGACGATCAGCACCTTTGCCGCCTGTAACTTTTCTTGCGCCTGCGGGCCGAATTCCTCCAGCATCAGCTGACGGCTGTAACGCATAAAAGCCGCATCGTTAAGCATCTTCCGGCACCTTGCTGGCACACAAGGCCAGCAGTTCGGCGGTGGCTGCACGCCAGTCCGTGGCCTGCGTAATGGCGCTGACGACCGCAATGCTGCCGACGCCGCAGTCCAGAACCGACGGCGCGCGGTCAATGCTGATCCCGCCGATGGCCACTGTCGGAAAGCGGCCATCGAGTTGCTTAATGTGTCGGGTGAGTTCTTCCAGACCCTGTGGCGCCGACGGCATATCTTTGGTCTGCGTCGGGAAGATATGGCCCAGAGCGATGTATGAAGGATTCACGGAAACGGCGCGCGTCATTTCAGCCTCGTCATGCGTGGAAACGCCCAGTCGCAGACCGGCCTGACGAATTGCCGCAAGATCGGCTGTATCGAGATCTTCCTGGCCCAGATGTACGCCGTATGCATGATGCTTTACCGCCAGACGCCAGTAATCGTTTATGAACAGCCGCGCCTGATATTTTTTTCCCAGCGCGATGGCCTCGATAATTGCCGGTTCGACGTCTTCATCGGGTAAATCTTTCACCCGCAACTGAAGCGTTTTCACGCCTGCATCGAGCAGACGGGCGATCCATTCCACCGTATCGACAACCGGATATAAACCAAGGTGAAAAGGAACGGCGGGGAAGGGCTGAGCTGACTGATTCATTTGTTGATCTCCGTGGCAGGATGATAAAGCTCGCCGCCGCGTGAACGGAATTCAGCTGACATTTGTGCCATGCCGGATTCAACGAGTTCGATGGGCCGGGCTTTAGCTTCCAGCGCGGCGGCGTAATCGCGAACTTCCTGAGTGATTTTCATTGAGCAGAATTTCGGGCCGCACATCGAACAGAAGTGGGCGACTTTGCCGGATTCCTGCGGTAACGTTTCATCGTGGTAGGCGCGGGCAGTGGCCGGGTCCAGAGCCAGATTAAACTGATCTTCCCAGCGGAATTCGAAACGGGCTTTGGACATGGCGTTGTCGCGGATTTGCGCACCCGGATGGCCTTTGGCTAAATCGGCGGCATGTGCTGCAATTTTGTAGGTAATCAGACCCTGCTTAACGTCTTCTTTATTCGGCAGGCCGAGATGCTCTTTCGGTGTGACGTAACACAGCATGGCACAACCGAACCAGCCAATCATCGCAGCGCCAATACCGGACGTGAAGTGGTCATAACCGGGCGCAATGTCGGTCGTCAGCGGCCCGAGCGTATAGAACGGCGCTTCGTGGCAATGCTCGAGTTCTTCCGTCATATTGCGGCGGATCATCTGCATCGGCACATGCCCCGGCCCTTCGATCATCACCTGCACGTCATATTCCCAGGCGATTTTTGTCAGCTCGCCCAGCGTGTGCAATTCTGCAAACTGCGCTTCGTCGTTGGCGTCCTGAATCGAGCCGGGACGCAGACCGTCACCGAGAGAAAGCGAGACATCGTAAGCGGCGCAGATTTCGCAAATCTCCCGGAAATTTTCATACAGGAAGCTTTCGCGATGATGTGACAGACACCATTTCGCCATGATTGAGCCACCGCGCGAAACAATACCGGTCAGACGTTTGGCGGTCATCGGCACATAACGCAGCAACACGCCAGCGTGAATGGTGAAGTAATCCACACCTTGTTCCGCCTGCTCCAGCAGGGTGTCGCGGAACATTTCCCAGTTAAGGTCTTCGGCCACACCATTCACTTTTTCCAGCGCCTGATAAATCGGCACCGTACCGATCGGCACCGGGCTGTTACGCAGGATACATTCACGGGTTTCATGGATATAGCGGCCGGTGGAGAGATCCATCACCGTGTCCGCGCCCCAGCGCGTCGACCACACCAGTTTTTCAACTTCTTCTTCGATGGATGACGTCACCGCCGAGTTGCCGATATTGGCGTTCACCTTCACCAGAAAATTGCGGCCAATGATCATCGGCTCGGATTCCGGGTGATTGATGTTGGCGGGGATAATCGCGCGACCGGCGGCCACTTCCTGGCGAACAAATTCGGCGGTGATATTCGCGGGCAGGTGCGCCCCGAAGCTTTCACCGGGATGTTGCTGGCGCAGGACTTCTCCGCGGATCCGCTCACGCCCCATGTTTTCGCGAATAGCGATGAATTCCATCTCAGGGGTAATCATGCCCCGTCGCGCATAATGCAGCTGTGTGACATTTTTACCGGCAATGGCTTTTCGCGGGCGCGGAAGATGTTCGAAGCGTAAATGATCCAGCCCTTCGTCGGCCAGGCGCTGCTGAGTAAAACCGGAGCTGACTTGCGGAAGTTCTTCGGTATCGGCGCGTCCGGTTATCCAGCGGGCACGCAATTTTTCAAGACCGGTATGCACGTCGATGGTCGCAGACGGGTCGCCATACGGTCCGGCGGTGTCATAAACCGGAATCGCTTCGTTTTCTTCAAACTGCGGGTTGTCTTTTCCGCCGCCGACCAGCGTCGGGCTGAGCTGGATTTCACGCATAGGGACACGAATACCGGCGTTGTCGCCCTGAAGATAGATACGTCGGGAATTGGGAAAGGCTTCGCCCTGCAAGCTGTCGATAAATGACTGTGCCTGTGCGCGTTGTTCACGGCGGTTAGCGGGCTTTTTTTCGGATGTAACGGGTTTCTGGGTACTCGACATAGCAAATTCCTTGTGTTGTTTTCACGCCAAAAAGCGTGACAGAACGTAATGGAAAATTGCTTGTCTGGAGGTTTACGGCAGGAGTAAAAATGGGCGGTTGAACGCTGGCGGCCGTTTGCAGGCTGATGCCAAATCGCGCTAAACGCATAACATTACTCTTGTTCCCTTCGCGGGTACTAACCCGATCAGGTTCCGCGGATCCCGAATTAACGGTCTCAGCCTGGCATCATCTCCGCGAGGAAATTTTGCACGAGGCACTCCGACAAGAAGCCTCAATATAGGAGGCCGTTGTAAAAACTACAACCCTGAGCAGGGTTTTTATTGTGGCAACGTGTTGTGCAGAAGTAACACGTTACGCGGGTCTGGCAAGATGCTCTTCGTTTGCAGAAGGCAATTCTTTGCGACTTTCCGGATCAAAGGCCAGAATGATCAGTTGATCCTCAAGCTGAAAACGCGCATCCAATGCTTCACCCACATCGGATAATGCATAATGAAATGCGAAAGCATTGTCATCATCAATATCATTTTCGGTGTAACTGTCATGGAAAGCCATGATAGCTTCAGTATTGAGCTCGAGTGCAGGGTATATTTTCGCAGCCTGTAATTTTATCTCTGCACCTTCCACTTCATCGATGACCCGTTGATAAAGATGGAAATGACCGGCAGAAAGGTAATCCACCAGGTTATGGCAAAAGTTGTCCAGCGCTTTTTCATTCAGCGGTGTATGTTTTTCTTTATTGGGTTTCAGGCCGACCAGTGTGCAGTAAGACACCAGCAATTCTTTACGCGCGTGCAGCCATTGATCCACTAACTCATTACTGCCACCAACGCGTTGGGTCAGTCTTTCCAGACGATTTAGCATGGTTGACTCCGTGAGCGAGAAAAAAGTAACCAAAGGTTACTAATATGTAAATATCAACCCCAGATTGTCAGTCTCGTCGAGGTTATGCAACAACAATTATGGAATTACAGATCACAGAAGAACATACCGGCTGGTGGGTAATCAGCTATGAGGGCAAGCTGTGGCTGCCCGAAGGTGAACTGCCGAATGGCAGCGCTGCGCAATTTTCTCTGACGGGCAAAATCGCGCGTCAGATTGGTGAATGGCAGGGCGAACCGGTGTGGATGGTACGTCAGGCGATGCACAATCACATGGTATCTGCACGGCAGATGCTCGATCAGGATCGCGGGCTATTCCAGCTGGTCGGGCGCGGCGTGCAGCTGTCGGAATTTTACCGTTCGCACAAGTTCTGCGGCTATTGCGGCCACGAGATGCACGTCAGTAAAACCGAATGGGCCGCGCTGTGCGGGCATTGCCGTGAACGCTATTACCCTCAAATTGCGCCCTGCATTATTGTCGCCATTCGCCGCGGTGATGAGATTTTGCTGGCGCAGCATGTCCGCCACCGCAATGGCATTCATACGGTTCTGGCTGGCTTCGTGGAAGTCGGGGAAACTCTCGAAGAAACTGTGGCGCGTGAAGTCATGGAAGAGAGCAATATCTGCGTGAAGAATGTCCGTTACGTCAGTTCCCAGCCGTGGCCTTTCCCTAATTCGCTGATGATGGCGTTTATGGCCGACTACGACAGCGGTGACATCGTGCATGATCCGAAAGAGCTGCTCAACGCAGGCTGGTATCGCTTTGATCAACTGCCACAGTTGCCGCCACCGGGGACCATCGCCCGCCGGCTGATTGAAGATACGGTTGCGCTGTGCCGCGCAGAAAGAGATGAAGACGACGTGTAGCAGGAGTGTTGCATGCTAGAATGCCGCCAGATTATTTTCGGGCGGCCCGAATATTGAAGGAAAAAGACAGAATGAATGAGTTGAAAAATGACCGCTACCTGCGCGCCCTGTTACGCCAGCCTGTGGATATCACACCGGTCTGGATGATGCGTCAGGCGGGCCGTTATTTGCCAGAATACAAAGAAACCCGCGCTGTAGCCGGTGATTTTATGTCGCTTTGCAAGAATGCAGAGCTGGCCTGCGAAGTGACCCTCCAGCCACTGCGTCGCTACCCGCTGGACGCCGCGATTCTGTTCTCTGACATCCTGACCATTCCTGATGCCATGGGGCTGGGGTTGTATTTCGAAGCCGGTGAAGGCCCTCGTTTTTCTTCCCCGCTGACCTGCCGTGCCGATGTGGAAAAACTGCCCGTCCCCGATCCTGAAATGGAACTGGGATACGTCATGAATGCGGTTCGTACTATCCGTAAAAACCTCAAAGGTGAAGTGCCGCTTATCGGTTTTTCCGGCAGCCCGTGGACACTGGCGACATATATGGTGGAAGGTGGCAGCAGCAAAGCCTTCACAAAAATCAAAAAGATGATGTATGCCGATCCGCAGACTTTGCACCTTTTGCTCGATAAAGTGGCTGACAGCGTCATTCTCTACCTTAATGCTCAAATCAAAGCGGGCGCTCAGTCTGTCATGATTTTTGACACCTGGGGCGGCGTGCTGACGCCTCGAGATTACCGCGAGTTTTCCCTGAACTACATGCATAAAATTGTCGACGGCCTGATCCGTGAAAACGAAGGGCGCCGTGTGCCGGTGACGTTGTTCACCAAAGGCGGCGGACAATGGCTGGAAGCGATGGCGGCAACCGGTTGTGACGCGCTGGGCCTCGACTGGACAACAGATATTGCCGAAGCCCGTCGTCGCGTGGGCGACAAAGTGGCGATTCAGGGCAACATGGATCCTTCCATGCTCTATGCTTCTCCGGTACGTATTGAACAGGAAGTGGAAACCATTCTGGCCGGTTTTGGTAAAGGCAACGGTCATGTGTTTAACCTGGGCCACGGCATTCACCAGGATGTTCCGCCAGAAAATGCGGGTGCGTTCGTGGAAGCTGTACATAGCCTGTCCCGGCAATATCACGAGTAAATCCGGCGTATGATTGATACCCGCGCATTACGTGAAGAACAACGGATCCTTGCAGATCAAATTGAACTGCGGGATCCGACTGAATTCAGCACACCGGCGTTGATCGCGGGTGTGGATGTCGGTTTCGAACAGGGTGGTGAAGTAACGCGAGCCGCGGTTGCGGTTCTGCGTTATCCCTCGCTTGAGCTGGTGGAATACCAGATAGCCCGCATTCCAACCGTCATGCCTTATATTCCCGGCTTCCTTTCTTTCCGGGAACTACCGGCGCTGTTGCAGGCCTGGAAGCAAATCAATGCGCGGCCCGATCTGGTGCTGGTTGACGGGCAGGGTATTGCGCATCCGCGCCGTCTTGGCGTCGCCAGCCATTTTGGCCTGATGATTGACGTGCCAACAATTGGTGTAGCGAAGAGCCGCTTGTGCGGCAAATTTCTGCCTCTCGGGGAAGACCAACACAGCCAGCAGGCGCTGTATGAAGGCGATGAGCAGATTGGCTGGGTCTGGCGCAGCAAACTGCGCTGTAATCCGCTGTTTATTTCACCGGGCAATCGCATCAGCATGGAATCGTCACTGTACTGGGTTGAACGCTGCATGCGGCAATATCGTTTGCCAGAGCCAACCCGCTGGGCGGATGCTGTGGCATCAAATCGGGCAGCGTTTCAACGCTGGCAACGGTTGAGTGATGATCTTTAGGAATCAAGGAATAGGGATATTGATTTATTTCAGGTAAACTCCCGCGCAGAAAAGTTAACGAGATCAACTCATGTTACGTAATCCAATTCATTTACGTCTGGAAAAGCTGGAAAGCTGGCAACACGTGACGTTTATGGCGAGCTTGTGTGAACGCATGTATCCGAACTATCAGGCTTTTTGCCTGGAAACCGGGTTTGGCGAGGCACAGCTTTACCGCCGTATCCTGGATTTAATCTGGGAAACGCTGGTGGTAAAAGACGCCAAGGTCAATTTTGACTCACAGCTCGAAAAACTGGAGGAAGCCGTGCCTTCTTCCGATGATTACGACATTTATGGTGTTTACCCGGCCATCGATGCGTGTATCGCATTAGGCGAACTGATTCATTCACGTCTGAGCGGCGAAACGTTGTCTCATGCGGTTGCCGTGAGTGAGACATCAATTCGTACTGTTGCGATGTTGGAAATGACTCAGGCCGGTAAAGAAATGACCGATGAAGAGCTGAAAGTCATTCCTGCTGTTGAAGAAGAATGGGACATCCAATGGGAGATTTTTCGCCTGTTGGCTGACTGTGAAGAGCGTGACCTGGAATTAATAAAAGGGTTACGTTCTGACCTGCGTGAAGCCGCTGTCAGTAACATTGGCATAAATTTAGCGCAATAAGGCTAGAAAACGTGATTTAACGCCTGATTTGTCGTGCCTTAAGGCTTCACATCCGCACCCTGTCTGGTCTACATTTGGGGTGCGTAAAAAAAGTGGCTATCGGTGCGTGTATGCAGGAGGGTGCTGTCAATCGGCATATCCGTCGCACTCGATGCTTTGCAAACGATAAACACACTGTAAAGGATAACTTATGAACAAGACTCAACTGATTGATGTAATTGCTGACAAAGCTGATCTTTCCAAAGCACAAGCCAAAGTTGCTCTTGAATCTACTCTGTCTGCTATTACCGAGTCTCTGAAAGAAGGTGATGCTGTACAATTGGTTGGTTTCGGGACTTTCAAGGTAAATCATCGTAACGAGCGTACTGGTCGTAACCCACAGACTGGTAAAGAAATCAAAATCGCAGCTGCAAACGTACCTGCGTTCGTTTCTGGTAAAGCTCTGAAAGACGCTGTTAAGTAATTGCTTGCAGTGAAAAGAATAAGCGGAGGGGCCTGTAAGCCCCTTCAGTTTATCACCCCCAGGCTGGTGGCAGGTTTACTGGTTCTCGGTCTGGTGGGTTGCAGTTCTAAAAACTCCTCTGAATTATTCTTTGCCAGCGGGTATGTTGCCGATCAGGGTATCAACAGGCTCTGGCGCGAAGACAACGCACAAAACGAACCTCAAACTATTCTCAACGTATACAGCCCCTATTTTGGCGGCGATACGGTCATTACCCGGTATGAATTCCAGCAGGGGCAATTACACCTGATTAAAGAAACGCATGCGACGCAAACTGATTTAGGCGTGATGCTGCGTTTTGACGATAGCGGGCACGTCAGCTTTATGCAGCGGCAGCTTCCTGAGCGCAGGGAAAAATTATCGTCAGATGATATCGAGCGCTATAAATATGAAGCGACAAAAATCCTCGATCTGAGTAATGCGCTGCGCGTGGGCAATGTCCGGCTGGTGCAGGCTAACTGGCGACAGGGTTTGATCACCACCTGCGCGGGTGAACAGGTGACGCCGAAACTGACCGTTCGTTCCCAGGTCTGGCTGGCTAAACGGGCCAGTCGGAGCAACGATAATCTCGGCCTTGCCTGGCTGACCGCACCGGAAGGCAACGAATTGCTGCTGGTTGCAAATGAAGATTTCTGTAAGTGGGAACCTAAAGAGTCAGATCTCTGATCCCGCTTGCTAATACGTATAAAGGAAAGGCACGCCGAAGCGTGCCTTTTTTGATCGTCAGGTTCTGATCGTCAGATGAACCGCGATTACTGATTGCGTTCGCGGTCAATGGCGCGATAGCCGATATCCTTGCGGTAAAAGCTGCCTTCCCAATGAATATCTTTCGCTAAATCATAAGCGCGCTGCTGAGCGGCTTCGACGGTTTTACCCAGCGCAGTCACACAGAGTACGCGTCCGCCATTTGTCACCACGCGTTCATCTTGCAAACGAGTTCCGGCCTGGAAGACTTTGCCGTCCGGGACTTCTTCCAGCGGTAAACCGTGGATCACATCACCGGTTTTGTAATCGGCAGGATAACCGCCAGCGGCAATTACAACGCCCAGCGAAGGACGCGGATCCCACTCAGAGGTTTTCTCGCCCAGACGACCTTCCGCACCGGCCAGACAAAGATCGACCAGATCCGAGCGCAGACGCAACATGATTGGCTGAGTTTCCGGATCCCCGAAGCGGCAGTTAAATTCGATCACTTTCGGCTGGCCGTCTGCGGAAATCATCAAACCTGCATACAGGAAGCCGGTGTAAGTATTATTCTCAGCCGCCATGCCGTGCACGGTTGGCCAGATAACCTGATCCATAACGCGCTGATGAATTTCATCCGTCACAACCGGTGCCGGGGAATAAGCGCCCATACCGCCGGTGTTCGGGCCGCTGTCGCCATCGCCAACACGTTTGTGATCCTGACTGGTTGCCATAGGCAGAACGTTCGTGCCGTCAACCATCACGATGAAGCTCGCCTCTTCGCCATTCAGGAATTCTTCGATAACGATGCGGTGGCCAGCATCGCCAAACGCATTTCCTGCCAGCATATCGTGGACTGCATCTTCTGCTTCTTTCAATGTCATCGCCACGATGACACCTTTGCCTGCAGCCAGTCCGTCAGCTTTAATGACGATCGGCGCGCCTTTACTGCGCAGATAAGCCAGTGCCGGTTCGATTTCGGTGAAGTTCTGGTAATCCGCGCTTGGAATATTATGGCGAGCCAGGAAATCCTTGGTGAAAGCTTTTGAGCCTTCCAGCTGCGCCGCTTCCTGCGTCGGGCCAAAGATTTTCAGACCCGCAGCGCGGAATGCATCTACCACGCCAATCACCAGCGGGGCTTCCGGGCCGACAATCGTCAGGCCGATATCATTGCTTTTGGCGAACGCCAGCAAACCAGCGATATCCGTTGCAGCGATATCGACATTCTCCAGCAGAGGTTCCAGTGCGGTACCGGCGTTTCCGGGTGCGACAAAAACTTTGTCCGCCAGAGGAGATTGCGATGCCTTCCATGCCAGTGCATGTTCACGCCCGCCGTTACCGATAATTAAAATATTCATTCGAGGACTCCGGGTGAGCGGGCGCATCGCACCCGCTAAAAGAAAATTAATGACGGAAATGGCGCATGTCGGTGAACAGCATTGCGATACCGTGTTCGTTTGCGGCCGCGATAACTTCGTCATCACGAATTGAACCGCCTGGCTGAATCACACAGGTAATGCCTACCGCAGCGGCTGCATCAATACCGTCGCGGAACGGGAAGAAGGCATCGGATGCCATCACGGAACCTGCGACTTCCAGACCTTCGTCAGCGGCTTTAATCCCCGCGATTTTCGCTGAGTAAACGCGGCTCATTTGGCCTGCGCCAATACCGATAGTCATTTTGTCGCGTGCATAAACAATAGCGTTGGATTTTACGAACTTAGCGACTTTCCAGCAGAACAGTGCATCAGTTAGTTCCTGCTCAGTTGGCTGGCGCTGGGAAACAACGCGCAGGTCACCGGCATCAACCATGCCCAAATCACGATCCTGAACCAGCAGGCCGCCATTGACACGTTTGAAGTCCAGCGCTTTCTGGCGCCCTTGCCATTGGCCGCATGTCAGAACGCGGACGTTTTGTTTTGCCGCAGTCAGGGCCAGCGCTTCAGGGCTGACTGATGGGGCGATGATCACCTCCACAAACTGGCGGTTGATGATCGCTTTCGCGGTTTCAGCATCGAGCTCGCGGTTGAAGGCAATAATGCCGCCGAAAGCAGAGGTCGGGTCAGTCTGATAAGCACGTTCGTAAGCAGCCAGAATATTGTCGCCGATGGCAACGCCGCAAGGGTTCGCGTGTTTGACGATGACGCAAGCTGGCTCTGCAAATTCCTTCACACATTCCAATGCCGCATCGGTATCTGCAATGTTGTTATAGGAAAGGGCTTTGCCTTGAAGTTGGGTCGAGGTCGCAACCGAAGCTTCACTGACGTTCTCTTCTATATAGAAAGCGGCGTTCTGATGGCTGTTTTCGCCATAACGCATGTCTTGTTTCTTTATATAGCTAAGATTTAGTGTGCGCGGGAACTGGCCAGACGCAGATTCGGTATCGCCGTGATATGCCGGAACCATGGTGCCGAAGTAGTTGGCAATCATGCCGTCATAAGAGGCGGTGTGCTCGAAGGCTTTAATCGCCAGGTTGAAACGGGTCGCCAGCGTCAGCGAGCTGCTGTTGGCATCCATCTCTTCAATAATAGATGCGTAGTCGCTGCTCTTCACCACGATCGCCACATCTTTATGGTTCTTCGCCGCTGAGCGAACCATGGTCGGGCCGCCGATATCAATGTTTTCTACCGCATCTTCCAGTGAGCAATCCGGGCGTGCGACGGTTTGCGCGAATGGGTAAAGGTTCACGACCACCATGTCGATTGGCGCGATCGCGTGCTGCGCCATAATTTCATCATCTTTCCCGCGACGGCCGAGGATCCCTCCGTGAACTTTCGGGTGCAGGGTTTTGACGCGTCCATCCATCATTTCCGGGAAACCCGTGTAGTCAGACACTTCTGTGACTGGCAGACCGGCTTTTGCCAACAGGCTGGCGGTGCCGCCAGTGGAAAGTAATTCAACGCCACGCGAAGAGAGTGCCTGGGCGAATTCTACGATACCGGCTTTATCAGAAACACTGAGCAGGGCGCGGCGGATTGGACGAGATTGTTGCATGGTGGTTTATATCCTTGGCTTTGGAGTCGCAATAAAGAGCGTTATCGGAATTCAATGAGCGTTTTCTTCTCTCTCTATAAGAGCAATTTGCAGAAAAACGCGGGATTGAGCTCAGATAACTTCCCTCTGGCGACTTACTTTTCATTTATCACCCGTAACAGGTGTCGAAAACTGACGCGCGAAATTGTAGCGAAAACGATTGCGCGACGCTCGCAAAATTTGAGATTCCTGTGCGGCTGTGGATAAATCTGTGTAAAACACGGTATAAGCGGTGTGTTTGCTGTGTAATGCAGCAAACGGTATTTTTTCTTAAAATTAGCCCTTGCGGGCTGCTGAGAACTCCCTATAATGCCGCTCCATCGACAGGGAACAACGTGAACAACATCACGAAGTGACCGGGTCGGAAAGGTTAAAAACAGCGGCAACCGGATAAAATAAACGGTTGACACTGAATGAGGAAAGCGTAATATACGCCACCTCGAGTTAGCAAGCGAAAGCGCGTAACTCACTGCTCTTTAACAATTTATCAGAC
>NZ_JAADJS010000010.1:34014-37741 GCF_011065485.1 Rahnella contaminans | reverse complement strand
AAAACAGGCAAAAAAAAGACCGAATACTGTTATAGTTCATTAGAATCAATAAGTTAGAAAAAGAAATGGCGGCAAAATGGCGATAGCTTTCCCCGTGTTGATTTGGCCACCTGATTTTAGCGATAAAGTAATGTGCGTTGATTTAATTTTTATACATAATGGTCTAAATCCAACTGCCATTCTAAGATACCTTAAATGCTTCAAACAGAGGGAGTGATAAAAGGTGCTCAAATAACATAATAAATGTAGATGATCAGTCAAGTTTGTAATAAAAAGCAGAAAGACATTAGAAAATTCGTTCTAAAATAATGCTAAAAGAGCTATCGTCCTAGCTAAATCCAGTTGCTTCACTTGAGAGGGTTAGGCTCCGCAACAAGGTGAGATTCCAATGGATCAAAACTCTTAGTTGTATGTCTAAGTGTTTTAAAACGAACTAACGCGATGCAACATATGTAGTAATGCATATCCATGATGTTAAAATTTCAAGGAGATAATATGTCATTCTCAAGTTTGCTAAAAGACAACATTTCGCTATTAAAAAAGAATGGCGAAAGAATTGATGGCATTAAAGCCAGTGTTCAATCCAAAAAAACGTTTATCAATCAATCAGATATATTAATTGAAACAGGAGACTTGATTCAAAGAAGGATGTCGAATGGAGGTGAGGAAACTTATGAAGTTATTGATCCAGGCTTTCATGAACGGCATGGTTCAATCGCTGCAGGCTATCAAATCACACACAAAAAGCTTGGTTTACCTGAAGCAGATAAAGCAGTACAGAATATAACCTACAACATCAGTGGAGCTAACTCTCGTGTTAACAATCAGTCAATAGACAATTCAATAAATATTTCCAGTTTGGATTCTGATGTTGCCGAACATATTGCAATGCTACGCTTAGAGATAGAGAAATTAATTAACAGGCCTGAAGAAAAACAAGAAGCATTTGAGGTAATTGATGCAATAGAAGGACAATTTTCGTCTGGTAACCCTAGCAAAACAGTCGTCAAAACATTATTAGCATCCTTACCTACTATAAGTAGTATTGCATCTATAGGTTCATTCTTATTACGCTGTTTAGGAGTATAAATGAAACTGGATACTTATGTTGAAGAAACAATAAAACAGATTATAACTGGCATCAGTGCAGCCCAAGAATTTGGTGAAAAAAATAACGCAAAAGTTAATCCTGCATCAGTATCTTTCAATCATAACAATTCAACTAATGTTTTCTGTACAAATACAGGGGTTCCGATCCAACAAATAGAATTTGATATTGTTGTATCAGTAAATGAAGGTAATAGTAGCACTGATGCTCCAGAAATTACCGTTGGCTCATCCACGATTTCAGGTAGTGCACAAAGTTCTGAAACAACTAATACCTCTACCAATCGCATAAAATTTTCTATTCCCGTACTTTTACCAATATCTGGAAAAAGATTGTGATGTTTTACTAGGCCAGCTTAGCTGGCCTATACACCAAATTGTCTAATTTATAGAGCATACTCCAAACACTATTTCTGACTCTTAATCTTAATAGCCGTGAGGCCCCTCTGACTTGACTACTACCTTTAGAAATACGTAACCAAGAGGTATTTTGATTATGGTTTATTACTAAGATCCCGACAGTCAGGGCAAGTGTGTGTACCTTCTCCTAGCCAAGAACTCATTTCTTCCTCAGGCCATTCTGAACCACATACATCACAAGTGACTTCAATTGAACCTGAGTCTTCAGCACCACAATACGTGCAACGATATCCAGTTGAAGAGTCGTGGTTTTGAATTAATGTGTCGTAACCACAATCATCGCATGTATATTGCTTCCAATTAACAAACTCCATGAATTTTGGTCTGACTCCACGGAAGGCTTCTTTTCTGGCATCACTGACATCCAAATGCCCCTCATGAATTTTATGTTCATATTCGTCTGATAGTATCTTATAAGTTTTAGCTGCCTCTTTAGAAACTTCTTTATCAAGATCATATAAACTGAATATGTCAGTAAACTCAGCCAACCCTCTAACCAGACGTCCCATAGTTAACCGAACATCTTTAATAGAAAATGCAAATTCGTAGTGCTCTATTGAATTGCGAAGATGTTTCATCCAATCAATATCATCTAGTAATTCTTTATCAACTAGAGCCACTGAAGTTACTCTGCATTTTTCCAGGGCGGCTATTGATAGTGCTTGATCCAAAGTAATAGTATGTGGATTCGTAAGTACTTTGATAAGGTTTTCAAAGTCAAAACCTTCCGCTTGCATACTTTTAAGCGCATCCGAAATGTTAATTTTTTCATTTTTTGCACGTTCTACAACGGCTCTATAGCACTTGGAGTAAATTAAATTTTCATCTAATGTTTGAATATACATCTTCAGAGTTAATTCAAAACAATGGGACAAATGGAGAATGGCGAATTTAAACGCTTTGTAATCTCCCTCTTCTCCCTGCCTGAATTTCGTTATAGCTTCATTAAAGCTATCTAAAGCATTAGATTTTAGATCAAGTTTAAATTCCATTTTTCCCTTCTTACTGTGATTGGATGTATCTTTATTCTTACATAATTAAGAAGGTCGTGCTATAGCAAAAAAAACCAAAGACTACCATCCACTAAAAGTTGTCAGCCGAGATGAATCAATTCTTGCTGGAGATAACCAGAGAAATTCTGAAGGGCGAACAATGGGATGCAGATTTCCGCCAAATATCATTAATAAATTTTCGTTAGGGCAGGGGCATTCTAAATGCCCCCACGTCAAAAAAACCCAAGGAGAGTAACTATTCAGCTGTTTATTTATATAAATAGTTATTTAACTTTCCTCCTAGATAGCATTTTTTAATATGACAACAACTAACCCTTTTGCTTTCACTTCATTTATTAAACACTCAAACTCACCATCATGACCAATGATTCGAATTTTATTACCAGGGCGTTTGGAGACGGTATAAATATCTAGGGTGCCATCAATATCTAGCAACCAAGATCCATTGGATAACTCATTAACCCCCATTTCAATCAGCCAAGAAGATTTGCCACTACGCACAAAGTTCAAATTGTTGAGATTCACGCCATCTGGAACAAATGACTGATCAATATAGCAAAAACCATCATCATCAAGTTTTCCAGCCAGAAGTATTTTCTTGCTGACCATCGGTATTCCTGAGGAGGTGGTTTCCTCTAGAGAGGCTATGCCCATTTCTCCGGTAGCCAACCATTCAAGTGAAGCACCGGTATCTAATGCGCAGGTAATTACTACGTCACCAGGAAAATATTCTCTTCTTACCCAGGTACTGATCGTTCCTGAGGAAATATTTAAATGCTCGCCAAGTTCTTTTTGCGTTCTGAAACCATAAGCTTCAATGATTCTGCTTAAAACCGCCCGCCCGCCTGAGGAAAGCATTTTTTTAAGCAGTACATGCCCAGAACTTGAAGTGTCTTTTTTTGTGATTTTTAAGCTTTCATTTTTTGCAAATGCAAACTCACCAGTAACTAACCATTTCAAGTCAGCTCCTGTGTCCAATGCGCATTTGATGATTGCATTCCCAGGAACACTCTTGCGTTGAACCCAGGCACTTACATTATTTGAAGGAACATCCAGACAGCTGGCTAAAGCTCGTTGAGAAGTCACCCCATAAGATGAGGAAAGGCGTTCAACGATATGCGCAGCACTGTCTTTAGTTTCAGGCATAGATTCACCAAAATGAGCACGAAAGTGATTTACATGAGCAA
>NZ_JAADJS010000010.1:0-33917 GCF_011065485.1 Rahnella contaminans | reverse complement strand
AAATTTGTGATCTAAAGTGAAAACACACCACATGTTACACAGTAGAACTCAAACTGCTTAAAAGGAGATTTTGCTTTATGTCTGAACAGAATGCAATTCAAGTAGCCGTTGATAAGACAGCCGTTTCCAAGGAATTGTTAAACTCTGTAGTATCCCAGTTGCTACCGGCTTTAGAATCAGCCCTGTCTGCAACTATTGTGAACTCAATAAGTTTGCAACTGACCACACTAGCTAACTCCCCTACAATCTCTAAAAAAGATTTTGCTGCAATTAACGGCATCAGCTCCGCTGTCCTCGAAAAGTGGATCGCTAACGGAGTTGTCCTGCTTGCACCAACACCTTCAACCACAATCACCCAGCAACGCAAAAACCGAAAAACAGGTCAAATGCAAACTGTTGTTATGGAACGTCATGGCAATGCCCTGATCAATCTTGAGGCCTGGCGTGAGAAAAACCGTCAGCAAGCCATCAAGTGCCGCTACATAAATCGTTGAGTCAGATTATTCAAACTCGCAGGGACTAACAATGTTTGATTATCGCGTTTCCAAACACGCTCACTTTGACGATGCATGTAAGGCATTTGTGAATCGTCATAACCTTACCGAACTTTCAGCTCGGATGGGTACTAAACCCCAAATTCTGCGCAATAAGTTCAACCCTGAGCAACCTCATAAACTCACTTGTGAAGAAGTTCTTTTAATCACTGATCTGACTGAGGACGCGACCCTTCTCGATGGCATGCTGGCACAAATAAACTGCCTGCCATCCGTACCGGTCAATGAGATTGCTACTTCTAATCTTTCTACCTACGCACTACAGGCAACTGCCGCCGTAGGTTCTATTGCAGCTGATGCAGTAAAAGGTGGCACTGTCAGTTCTCAGCGTCGAATGTCCTTACTTGAAGGTGTAAATGCCGGTATTCGCCATCTGTCACTAATCGGTTTAGTCGTACAAGGCCGAGTGCAAGCATCGCCAGCTCTGGCGTCTGCAGTTGGTGCCATTGCAAGCGTTACGACAAATGGGCTGATGTGACTATGGCTGTTTCTATTGCTCCATTTTTAAAACAGCAGAGTCCATCTCGCCACTTTGGGCACGGTTGCATCGAGTTGCCAGGTGGCAAGCGTTGGAACCCTTCAATGTCACAAGCCACTGCTCCGCAGGCCGTGAGAAATTCAAAACCGCTTTTAAAGCGTCTGTTTAGTTGAGGTGATTATGTCTTTAGTAAATGAAGAACATATTCAAATAGGCAAAAAACATCTTTCCAAAATTAAAGAGATGTTTGATTTCAGAAAGAATGTAGCGCAGGAAACATTTGATACTCAGCCGCTGCACATGCGTAGAACAATCTGTTTTCATGCTGGCTTATCTCGTCGCCATCTTGAGATGAAGTTTGCTGAATTAACGCCGACGGAAAGGCATCAAGTAGTTGCGGCGCTAAATTCTTTGCTTGGTTTAACTGAATCACTGCCGAAATTTATCAGTGATGATGATTGCAAGATAAATATTAAACACTAACCCGTATTCAAACTAATTGGCGTCAACCCGCCGGGCATTCTTTTGCCCAAAACAGGAGTTCTTATATGAAAAATATGATTGATAACACCCGTCAAAATATAGTTGGCTTACCGGTTATGGGCATTGATTTAGCTTCACCAGAACGCGATTACACCTCTGTTCCTGATTTATCGTTGATGCTGGACGCTGCTCGTAATGAAGAACGCGCCAATCGAGCGGTTGTATTTGCTGGCCGCCTGGAAGCGATTGCCAGTTTTATCCTCAAACGTGAAATGACAGGGATTGAAGCTGCGGAGGCATTACGCATTGAAGCTAACCGAATCCAAAGTGAAGCGGAGGCGTAACAATGGCTGATGTAATCGACACCGCCCAGGAGCGCGCTGATCTCGTCCTTTCCGCCCAAATCCAAGCCGCCCGCGCAACTGTTGCAGGCGTTTCCGCAATGTTCTGCATCGACTGTGACCGCCCGATACCAGAGGAACGCCGTGCAGCTCTACCAGGGGTTGAGCTTTGTGTTTACTGCAAAGAACTGGCTGAGTTGAACGCCGGACATTACAGAGGAAACAAGTGATCGTTTTCTCAGTGGCATTACTCATCCTGGCCGGTGTTAACGCTGGCTATCTGGTCATTGATATCAAAGACGGTATGTAATGCAGACCAGCCGTTTTACCCCTCAGGTTACAACGCCCGAAGTCTGGGCGTTTCCCTGGAACAAACCACGCCAGGCTGTTTCTGGCCTGGAAAGACCGCTTACCCGTGATGAATACGATCAGGGGCAAGCTGTTTTAATCAGAGTAAAAAACCTCTCTACCGGCCTGAGGGAAATTTTCACAGGTCGCCATGCGTATCTGTTGAAAACGCAGGGCATTCATGCCGCCAATAAATACCTGATTTATACCCTTGGTCGCAGCATTCTTCCCCGCGTAGAAGCGGTTAATGCCGCTCATGCGATGAATGTTAAAGCCTCTATGAAGTTCATGTCTGAGGCAGACACCTATCACGGTCTGCCGAGCATGAGCGATAAACCGCTGCGCCGATTCGCTCAGGACATCGCCGGACAACTGAAAGAAATCTATGAAGAACGTTGCGATCTGTTGCTTGCTCAGTACAACGGGGATAATTCGATTCTGTTCGAGAGTGATACCCAGTGCGAGCTATACAGCGAAATCGCCGGTATGGCACAGGCTTTCAATGTCACGCCGATGTACTGGAAAAGGTATTGCAAAGACAAACTGGATGCCGTTTCCGCTATCGCTGCCATGTCACGCCTGGTTAATCCGGATTGGTGGTTACGCCAATTTAAAGGTCAGCGCACCCGCTGGCGTGAATCTTTGCTGATCGCCATCGGCAAAGTGAACCGTGATGCTTCCCCGTATGCCAGTAAGCAGGCTATCCGTGAAGTACGTGCGCGCCGTCTGTCGAATCTCGACTACCTAAAAAGCTGCGACCTGGAAAACATCGAAACCGGCGAGCGTTTCAGTCTGATCGACAAAGTGATGGCGAGTATTTCAAACCCTGAAATCCGCCGCATGGAGCTAATGAGCACGATCGCCGGCACCGAAAAATATGCCGCTGCAAATGGCGACGTCGGGATGTTCCTGACCATCACTACCCCTTCTAAATATCACCCGACCCGAATGGTGGGTAAGGGCGATAAAAAGCGCGTTCAGCGAAATCACGCCTGGGACAAAGAAGCCTATACCCCGAAAGATGCGCAGCGTTATCTTTGCGGGATTTGGAGCAAAATGCGCACCACGTTCAAGGATAACGGTCTGTCAGTCTACGGGATGCGGGTTGTCGAACCTCACCACGACGCGACGCCGCACTGGCACATGATGTTATTCACGAAACCCGCCATGCGTCAGCGGGTGATCGATATCATGCGCAAATACGCCATGAAAGAAGACGGTGACGAGCGCGGTGCAGCTAAAAACCGCTTCGACTGTAAGCACCTGAATCGCGGCGGCGCGGCTGGCTATATCGCCAAATACATCGCAAAGAACATCGACGGTTACGCTCTGGAAGGCGAGCGCGACCACGAAACCGGCGAGCTGCTGACAGACTCCGCTGCCGCTGTTACTGCCTGGGCTGCTACCTGGCGGATCCCTCAATTCCATCCTATCGGCCTGCCTAGCATGGGTTCATACCGTGAGTGCCGCCGCATCCGTTCTATCAGCCTGACCGAAACCTTTGATGAAGAAGTTGAAGCCGTCCGCGCTGCTGCTGATGCCGGTGATTTTATGGCGTACATGAAGGCTCAAGGCGGCGCGAATGTTTCACGTGAAGATCAGACCGTTCGTGTAGCTCGTCGGGTTGCTGCTGAACTGAACGCCTACGACGAAGAAGTGAAAAAGGTTGTTGGCATTTTTGCCCCTCATCTCGGCGACTCTCGTGTTTATGAAACCCGTACTACCCAATGGCGCATCGTTTCTTCTGCCGTTGACGTTGAGGTTTTGACCTCAAAAAGCGCCCACGGCGCGCCTCGGAGTCCTGTCAATAACTGTGGGTTAGGTGGAAAGAAACAGGCTGCAAATAGGCGCGATGGCAAGGCTGGGAGCGACCTTACAGCGTCTAATTCTGACAATCTGCGAGTTATTGACTGGACAGACACAGCCGCCGTAAGGGCGATTGTGGCGCGTATAAGGGAGGAAACACCGAGAGTCAGCAAGGCGCAGCGAAGTTTTGACCCAACAAAGGGGCGCGATGTTGCCCCATCAGCAAGATTGACGGCTGAAGAACGGGCGCGATTGCCTCAGATTGAACAGGAATTGCTTAAAAATGATATCAAAGCTCAAAGATGGGAGCTGGAAGCATTAACCCGGGGAGCCAAAATCAGTTTTGGTGATGTTGTGATCCATCATCCCCCTCTTATGGACTGGCAGGAATTTTATGACGACTAGGACTGTTTAAACATTCATCGAAGCTATTGGTTAAAAAGTAACATTCAGTTTTTATTGGAATTTGTTAAGAAATGGTAATATTATACTGTATAAATAAACAGTGCATTGGAGTGAGTAATGGAATCCTCTCATGAGCTAAAGATGGCTTTGATAAAAATCCGGCTTATGGCTGACATCGCACAGTCAGGCCAGTGCAGAAATGACGACTACGCGCTGGTGATGGAAATGATCTCTGATATGGCCGATCGCGTTCTGGATGAAGCAGACACGCCGTCAGTGCCATTCTCTGTTTACGACGATGAAGAATAGCCAGGAACACGGGCGCTCTCTCTTTGTTAGCTCTGCATGCAGTGAGTGCATGATTTTGCGTTGTGATCGCCCTGCTCTTTTCTCCCTGTAACACCAGTGCTGGCGTGGATCACAGTGGATCACGCAACTGCATCAAAAGCGACCCATAAAGCGGGCAGGCGTGGCGGGGATAGCATTGCGCGTCTGGAGCATATGAAATCTGTTTTCATTTCTTGACTTTCTGGAAATGAAGCATTCAAATGATACAAATACATAAATATAAATTTATTTGAAAGGGATTTACTATGCTTCAACCACAGCCTTTGGAGTTAAGATACAGCCACAACATCATTGAACATCTTGGCTTAAAATTATACCAAAATAGGCCTACGAATGTTTTAGCAGAGCTTGTTTCCAATTCTTGGGATGCGGATGCTGGTGAAGTTTGGATCGATATAAATAAAGAGCATTTAGCTGTCTATGATAATGGAATTGGAATGGATCGCGAAACTTTGGTTGGCCATTATCTTATTATCGGTAAAAGAAAAAGAATAGCAGAAAACATTGAAGTACTTTCCCCAAAAAAAAGAAAGTATATGGGAAGGAAAGGGATAGGAAAATTAGCACCATTTGGTATAGCAAAAAAAATATCCGTAATCACTATCAGCCAAAAAGATAAGTCATGTTGTTGGTTTGAAATAGACTTGACAGAGCTTTTAGATGAGTCTAGTAGTTCAGAATCATCAGAATTCAAATATAGACCTGAAGTTATTTATGATTCAGTTCCTATCAATGACATTGAGTTATCACGTGATAAGCATGGTTATGTAAAAGAGTTCCTAGTAAAAACAAAAAGTCTAGGTGGCACTTTAATTATTATGGATGATCTTTCTTTAAAAAGAACTGTATCTTCTAGCCAACTTATGGAAGCGCTTGGGAGAAGATTTACAGTAACTTTAATTAGAAATGATTTTAATGTTCTTATTAATGGGCATTTGGTTACTGAAAAACAATCTTTACCTGAGTTTTCATATAGAGAACCTGAAGAGGGCTTTACAGAGGAAACAGTTAATTTTGGTGGTGTTGATCGCCTAATAAAATATTGGGTCGGTTTTGTTAAAGAAGCTGAGTGGCCACAAGATCAAGCTGGGGTGGGCGTATACACTCATGGAAAAATAGCTCAAGATCGCCCTTTTGTTTTTGGTTTGAAAGGTCGAGAAATATCTTCAAGATATATGTATGGTGTTATCGAGGCCGACTGGCTTGATGAACTCAGCGAAGATATAGTTTCTACGGATCGAACTAGTATTAATTGGAATAATGATTTTACAGAACCCATGTATGAATGGGGGCGTATACTTGTTGCTAAATGGATTGCTAATTATCGTAAATTCCAAAAAGAACAAAATTCCGATAAAATAATGTTGAAGATCAAGGAGCTGCCTGACATCCCTAGAATTACTGAAGAGGAACGTTTAGTTATTAAAGATATGGTCTGTAATATGAGTCCCAAAATATATAAAGATGAAGCGCTTCAAAATGAAGTTATAACACAACTCACCTCTGCTTGGACCCATAGACCTACACGAAATATCATTAAATCACTATGGGATCGGATTGAAGTTTCTGAAGGGAACCAACAAGACTTTATTTCAACCCTGAATGATATAACTAAATATCTAGTTCCTGAGTCACTTTCATTATCAGTAAGTGTTTCACAGCGTATATATGCATTAACAAAGCTTCATGAATTAAGTATTATAGGAACGGAAAATCAATTACAAGCATTGTTAGAAAACTTTCCATGGATACTGGGTTCTGACAAAGGAAAAGTCTTTGCAAACACTACATTGAAAGAGTTAGCCCGCAGGGCTGCCATTGATGGAACCTTATATGCACATGGGGCTACAGCTCAGAGCATAAAATTTTCTGCCGACGCAGGAACAAGACCTGACTTCGCTTTTTTCAGTGATCAAAATAAAAGTGTAATTATCGTGGTTGAACTCAAAAGCCCTCAAGTACCACTTGAATATGCACATGTTTTGCAACTTCTAACATATTTTTACTGGATAAAAGGTCATTATCCGCATGCGAATGTTACTGGTTATTTAATCGGTAAAAATGCAGGTGAAAGTATTCATTGCGCCGATCCTAATATACATATAAAAACTTGGGATGAGATATGCCTTCATTCTCGAAAAGATTATTTGGAATTATTAGCCTCTATGCTTAATGGCATCTCTGAGCATTATGACGACTCACGAGTTTATGACGTGATAGAACTCGGTGGTGAAGCTACTAGAGAATTATTGCGTAAAATGGCGGTAGTAAACTCTCCATTGAGCGACTTCTTTGAAAATATTGATAAAAAACTGAGATAATTTTGTGTTGAATTCTATTGATCTTTTTTCCGGTGGCGGTGGTCTTAGTGAAGGCCTGAAGCAAGCTGGTTTCAACGTACTTGCAGCCGTTGAACTGAACTCTTCAGCTGCAGATACCTTCAAGACCAACAATAAACAGGCCACTGTTATTGAGAGGGATATTAGGCATGTGTCAGGTCAGGAAATACTGAAAGCAATCTCCTTGCAAAAAGGAGAGCTTGACCTGCTTGCCGGATGCCCCCCTTGCCAGAGTTTTTCGACACTGACAAGGGATTATAAAAAGGATGACCTAAGGAACTCATTAATAAACGAAGTTTCGCGCTTAATTTTTGAAACTGAGCCTAAAATGTTAATGATTGAAAATGTTCCTGGCATGATGAGTAGGGGTAAAGATTTTCTCGGTGATTTCATATCACATATTGAAAGTATGGGATATATTGTTAATTACAATGTATTACAGGTAGCTGATTACGGCGTGCCACAAGATAGAAAAAGATTTGTGCTTTTAGCTGGTAAAGGCTTTGAGATAAAACTACCTGAGCCAACTCACTCACGTGAAGGAAGCAATGGAAAATCTCGTTGGGTAACAGTTCGGGATGCCCTCAAAGGTCTAGGTGAGCCAATCACTCTTCGCAATGCCCAGGAATTTGGCGGACCAAAGAAATTTAATTGGAATGTAATTAGAAACCTTTCGCCTCTTAACATTGAAAGGATAAAATATCTCAAGGCTGGCGGTCCACGTTTCGATTTGCCTGACCATTTGAGACCCAATTGTCACAAAGGAAATAACTCAACATTCAGTAATGTTTACGCAAGGATGTGCTGGGATAAAGTTTCCCCTACTATAACGGGTGGTTGTACTGTTCTTAGTAAAGGACGATTTGGCCATCCGGTTGAAGATAGAACTATTTCAGTACGTGAGGCTGCTAGATTACAAACCTTCCCTGATACATTTTTGTTTGAAACTAATTACATTGATCATGCTTGCCAAATTATTGGTAATGCTCTGCCGTGCAAATTCGCATTTGCCATGAGTAAAGCCTGCTCTGACGCGTTACTTAAACATTGCTCTTCATGATTATGATCCCGGTGCTTTATATGTACTGGGATCAGTCAAAACTAATGCAAAGCTCCCCCCCCCCACATTTTATGCTCATGATTATAACTATCTTAATAGCTCACAAAAATAATTACTATTTCTATGGTCATAGAAAGCAAACCCAAAATAATATTAATTTATATAAATCTTTGCTATAATAAAAATCACTTATAGTCGTTGGCAGAAGGTGTATTTGAAATGAAGATTTGTTTTTTTGATATGGAAGGTACATTGCTAGAGAAAAACATATCTTTAGATAATGGGAAAGTTGCACCTAGTGCATGGACAGCTTTGGCGAAAGAAATAAGTGAAGAATGCTTTATTGAGGAAGAAGTGACTAAAGATATGTGGCTTGATAAAAAATACTTTAGCTATACTGAATGGATGAAGGATACTGTTAGGATACACATTAAGTATGGGATGAATAAACAGCATCTTGATAAAATCATTAATGGTGCAAGAATGCACGATGGTGCAATTGAGCTTTTTGATTTCCTTAGGGATAGCAATGTTGTTACTGCATTAATTTCTGGGGGATTCAAACAACTCGCTGATTTAACTCAACGGACTCTTAAAATTGATCATGCTTACAGTGCATGTGAATATTTTTTTGACAAAGAAGGAGATGTTGAGCATTTCAATTTATTACCAACTGATGAAATTGGAAAACTTGTATTTATGAGCCATCTTGCTGATGAGTATGGTGTTAATCTACAAGATTGTATATTTGTAGGTGATGGTAAAAATGATGTACATTTAGCAAAAAAAGTTGGTACATCTATAGCTTTCAATGCGCAGAAAGAATTAATAGATGCATCAACCTTTTCAGTTAAACAAAATACTCCTGACTTAGCTTCCATTATCCCCATTATTAGGAGCAAGTTCTAAGGCACGAATTCTTGCATTTAATTTATCGACATCTGAATTGAGATTTTCAATTTGTAATTCATACTTGGCTTGATTGCTTATAGTATCTTTAAGGTCATATTGCATGCCAAAAAAGTAATCTTTTCCAACAGAAAAAAGTGTGAATATTAAACCTATTACAGTAATCATGAAACCTAATTTGAATAATGATAGTTCTGACATCTTATCGAAAATCTCATTTCTGATTTGTTCTTTCAGATAAGTAGGTTCCAGAAAAGTTTTCGGTAAGTTTTCAAGATTTTTTATAGCTTTTTGTTTATAATCAGAATATTCACTGGCAGTATAAGAGGTACTAACTTGGATTGGTGAAGTTTGCGAAGCACTAGAGTCAATTTTGTGAAAAACAACTCTAAAAAATTCTTTCTCTGCTGAACTCCTTCCTGAAGGAATTTCAGCATTAACATTCGAAAAATTAATTACAAGAGTCGAGATCGGGCCGATATAACCTGAATCTATTATCCCTGTATTCAGGGCTAAAAGCCCTCTTTGACTAAGTCTATTTTTTAAGAAAACATATGCAACATGATCATCAGGAACACGGATTATTTCCTCAGAAATAATCAGCATTGATTGTTGCGGTTTTAAACTTGTTCCAACCCCCGGTCTAATATTACCTTTCTTATCCTTATAAATGACCTCACCAATGGTAAGATCTATACTTGATTTATTAGTATAGTTTAATGGATTGAGAGGACTGTCATTCTTATCTCTTATAAATCCTAGAGCTATTGTTTTAAGCGCATCTAATTGCATATCCTTTTCCTTATTGAAGTCTTTCAAGAGAATAGATTCTAAACTCTATTATTTTCAATCGCAAAAATAAATTCACTTCCTTCATCCTCTCCTGCAGCGGCGTCAGTTCATTCCTAACGAACACTTGCGCCGCCTTCTCCACATCCCCAAACCCGCCCGCATTATCAGGAATGATCCCCATCATCTGTGGCGGAACGCGGTGCGCGCTTAGCAGATCATCGCGGCTGGATTTCTTAATGTTGAAGAAGTCGTCTTTCGTCGCAACTTCACTGAGCGGTAGAATTTGAATGCCGTCTTTCTTGCCGTTAGGGGCGTACATAAACAGGTTGCGGAAGTTGCCCAGGCCTTTAGTATCTCGCATCGCCTTACGCATGGAGTCAATATCACTGCTGCTCTGCGCTGCGTCGGTCATATACAAGATATAACCTGCATGCGCGCCGTTCTGATAATACTTGCGGCGAAACAACGTAGCGGCTTCATTTAGCCAGGCAGAGTTAAGCGCACTCAGATATTCAGGCAAACCATAAATCTCCTGGTTAATGTCCGGTTCGATAAGATGAAAGATGCTGCCTGCTGCGAACTGATGCGGTTCTTTCCAACCCTGTACAAACCAGTATGTCCCCTCTTCCACTCCGCGACGCACATATTTAGCCGGTACAGCTTCAAAGCGTAGCGGTTCGCCGAGCTGGTTGCGGATCAGTTCCAGGTACGCATTCCCAAACACCAGATAGTCCAGGGCGAATTTGCTGAACTCCTGCTGGCTCAGCAATGGGTGCGGGATAAACGTCGAGGCGAGGATATTGCGCTTCACGTAAATCGGTGAGCTGTGATGAACAGCAGCGCGAAGGCTGCGGGCAAGGCCGGCGAAACTGACTGGTGGTTCATACCAACGGCCGTTACCTGTGCATTCGATGTAATCCAGAATCTCGCGGCGGTCTAAAACCGGCGTCGGATCACCGAAGCTGAATACCTCTGCGCCCTGCTGGCTTTCAGTGGTCGCGGTCTGCGTGGCTTTACGGTATTTGCGCTTGCTCATTTAGTAGAACTCCAGAATGTTCGGGCTTTGTCCGCCATTGGCGGCGGTCAGCGGTTCGTTTAACAGGGCGTGCATGATTGCCCACGCAACGTCGGCGTGGCTGGCCTCTTCACTGCGGCTGGCTTCGTAGGTTGAACGGTTGCCGCTGGCGGTCATCGTTTTGCGGATCGCCATAAACGACGCGGTGATGTCGGTATGGCCGGTGTCATATTCCAGGCGGCCGGAGCTGATGGTGTCTTTTGCTTTGAGTACCAGTGCGGTTTTCACCTCGGGGCTGTAACGGATCTCACGCGCTGCCGGAAAGAACTGCTGAACGAGCTGGAATACCCCCTGTCCGATGCCAGTCGCATCAATGCCGATGTACTCCACTGCATAACGATTCGTGAGATCCTCAATGCTTCTGGCCTGCGCAGCAAAGTCCATACCCTTCCATTGATGACGCTCAAGCACGCGGAATTTGCCGCCGGAAACCACCGGCGGAGCAATTACCGCGCAGCCTGCGCTGTCACCGGTGTGAGACGGGTCGTAGCCAATCCATACGGGACGATAGGCAAAAGGTCGTTTCAGATACGGGTCGAAGTCTTCCCACTCGTCAAGGCTGTCCACCATGCAGCCCTGCAACTCTGCGAACGGGAACACCGACGCCTGATCATCCACGAACTCACACATCAGCAGGTTTTCATATTCGGCGGGACTGTATTCCAGTTGCAGCTGTTCCAGGTCGAACAGGTTACAGCCGCCTGACAGCGCATCTTCCACCGTCACAATCTGCCGCCACTGGCCGTCGTCGCACAGCATGCCTTTCGACAAGTGCGCATGCGTCAGATCCAGGTCAATTCTGTCGGCTTTGTTGCGACGGCCTTTGTTGAACAGTTCACCCGACCAGAACGGATAGGCGCTGTGTGCCAGGCTTGACGGCGTGGAAAAATAGGTGCTACGCCATTTCTTATGCAACGACATGCCAGAAGCCACTTTGCGCAGCTCCTGAAACTTGGGGATCCAGAAGTATTCGTCCAGGTAGAGATTTCCGGTATAGCTTTGCGCTGTGCGGACGTTGGTGCCGAGGAAAATCAACCGGGCGCCGTTGGGCAGCACAATCGGGTCGCCTTTTAAATCGACATCCACCTGCCTCGCAAAGTCGATGATGTAGTTCTTAAAGACGTGCGCCTGCGCCTTACTGGCTGACAGGAAAATCTGGTTGCGGCCGGTGGTCAGCGCATCAATCAACGCTTCCCGGGCAAAGTAGAAGGTTGCACCAATCTGGCGTGACTTGAGGATGTTGCGAATACGGTGTTGAAGTCCGGCCTGATGCCATCCGCGCTGATACTCAAACGAGGTTTCAATGAAGATGTCGCCGAGTTTCTCAATGGCCTCATCACTGAAAACATTCTTATCGGGTGCCTTTCGTTCGCCCTTGTTACGGTTCGCGACGTTCGGGTTTAAATCTGCTTCGCTGCCCGTGTGGTTGTAACGATTAACCCGTGCCAGACGTTCAATCTGTCGACCTAACAGGTCGATCTCTTTGTAGTCCTTCCCCTCCTTTACATCTTTCATGACGAGCTGGATAAGCCGCGCTTCCATGCTGGTTTCCACGCGAGAAATGGGCGCGATGGCCTCCCATTGATCGCGAGTTTTCCAGCTCTGCACGGTCGGCGTTTTTTGGCTCAGCATCTCCCCGATTTGCCGCACAGAAAAACCCTGCCAGTAAAGCAGTGCCGCCTGTCGGCGCGGGTCGCTGATGATAGTGGAGTTTGAAATATTCATGCTGCCACGTTACCGGCCAGACAACCGTTTTTCGCGCTGCCCACGTTGTGCCATCGGGCAACAACCCGCATCGGCTGGCGGCCTGCGGTGACTGTCTGGAAACTAACTCCTGTTCTCAACACTCATCACCGGAGTCAGTTACATGGCAAAGAAAGTATCGAAATGGTTCCGCATCGGGGTCGAAGGCGACACCTGCGACGGCCGCGAAATTGATGCTAACGACATCAAGCAAATGGCGGAGACGTACAGCGCGAAAGCCTATGGCGCCCGCGTCAATCTGGAACATATCAAAGGCATCTTACCGACCAGTGATTTCCGCCGTTATGGCGACGTGATCCAGCTTAAAGCCGAACAAATTGATGACGCGGCTGAACCGCTGCTGCATGACAAATGGGCGCTGTACGCGATGATCAGCCCGACCGCGGATTTAACGCAGATGGTCGGCGACGGGCAGAAGGTTTACACCTCGATGGAGATCAAACGCAACTTTGCCAATTCCAATAAATCCTACCTGGTCGGTCTGGCCGTCACCGACGACCCCGCAAGCCTCGGCACTGAAATGCTGGAGTTTAGCCGCAAAGCCAAACAGAACCCGCTCGCCGGTCGTAAAACCGATCCGGACAGCCTCTTCACGGTTGCCACCGAAGCACTGATTGAGTTTGAAGATGCGCCGGAAACTGCCCCTTCTCTTTTTGCCCTGGTGAAACAAAAGCTTTCACGTAAACAGGCGTCCGACGATGCCCGCCTGGCCGATGTTCACGAAGCCGTCAGCGAGGTCGCTCAATACGCTCAGACCGGACTGGATAAGCATGAAACCAGCCTGACCGACCTGCTGAGCCGCGTCGATACCCTGGAAAAATCCACCGCTGCCGAACATGACGCCCTCACTGAATTGAAAGGCAAGTTAGCGCAGACACCAGCGCAGAAATTCGGCCAACGTCCGCACGCAACCGGCGGCGCAGGCGTAGACGAGACGGTCACCGACTGCTGATCCGACACCTTTAACTCACTCTCAGGAAACACCTCATGAAAAAAGAAACGCGCTTTAAATTTAATGCGTTCCTCTCCCAGCTAGCCAAACTCAACAATGTTGACGTCGGTACGCTGGACAAGAAATTTAACGTCGAGCCGTCCGTCACGCAGACGCTGATGACCCGATTGCAGGAGTCCTCAGAGTTCCTGACCCGTATTAACATCATTCCGGTGGACGAAATGATGGGCGCGAAAGTTGGCGTCGGCGTGACCGGTACGATTGCCAGTACCACCAACACTGACGCCGGTGACGAGCGTGAAACGGCTGATTTCACCAAGCTGGATCAGGAAGGCTATCACTGCACCAAAACCAACTACGACTTCCACTGGATGTACAGCAAGCTGGACTTGTGGGCGCGCTACAACGATTTTCAGACCCGTTTGCGTGACGCCATTATCAAGCGTCAGGCACTGGATCGCATCCTGGTCGGCTTTAACGGTGTTTCCCGCGCACCGACTTCTAACCGCGTTCAGAATCCGCTGTTGCAGGATGTCGGCGTGGGCTGGCTGCAAAAATACCGCCTGAATGCCCCGTCCAAAGTGATGGGCATGATTGTCGCCGAAGACGGTACCGTGACCAATGAGGCGGTGAAAGTCGGTGGCGTAGGTGAATACAAAAACCTCGACGCGCTGGTCTTTGATGCGGTGAATGAACTGATCGACCCAATCTATCAGGACGACACCGAACTGGTGGTTATCTGTGGCCGCAAGCTGCTCGCGGATAAGTATTTCCCGCTGATCAACAAACAACAGCCAAACACTGAGGCGATGGCCGCCGACCTGATTGTCAGCCAGAAACGCATCGGCAATCTGCCCGCCGTTCGTGTGCCCGGCTTCCCTGCCAATGCCATGCTGATCACTCGCCTGGATAACCTGTCCATTTACTGGCAGGACGGCACGCACCGCCGCCACGTTGAGGAAGTACCAAAGCGTGACCGCATCGAAAACTACGAATCCATTAACGAGGATTATGTGGTGGAAGATTACGGCTGCGGCTGTCTGATCGAGAACATCGAAGTGACCGCAGGAGAGGACGACACAGCTGAAAAAGCTGATCTCAGTAAATTTACCTCGGCGATCGTTGATGCCATCAAAACTGCATCCGGTACCACTGCACCGGCAGCTCAGGAGTAAGCCATGACCAGCCCTGCCCGACGTCATTTGTTGCGGCAGTCAGCTATCGAAGCCGCGCAGCAGGATACCAACCTGCTGCGTCATGCCACAGGCTATGAACTGCTGCTGCAAAAGCTTAATGCTGATCAGAAAGCCCTGAAGAAAGCCTATTCTGCTGAGAAAAAGGCAGAACTCAAACGCAAGATGCTGCCCGAATATGCGCCGTGGGTGGCGGGCGTTCTCGCTGAGGGTAAAGGCGCTCAGGACGCCATTCTGATGACCATCATGATCTGGCGGATTGATGCCGGTGACTACGCCGGTGCGCTGGAAATCGCCCGCTATGCGCTGCATTACAAGCTGGCGATGCCGTTCGGCAAACGCCCTGCCGGTTATGCACTGGCGGAGGAAATCGCCGACATGAGCACCCGCGCTCATGCTGCCGGTGAGCCGGTCAGTCTCGATGTACTCATGACCACGATGGAATTGACGGAAAGCCAGGACATGCCGGATCAGGTACGCGCCAAGCTGCACAAAATTACCGGCTACCTGTATCGCGATGCGGTGAAACTGCCGCTTGCCCTGCAACACCTGAAACGCGCCTTCCAGCTGAACAGCAACTGCGGCGTTAAAAAGGATATTGAGCGGTTGGAATCAGCCATCAAAAAGGCTGCCAGCAGCTAAACAGAACGCGCCCCGCGCCGGACGGCACGCCAGCCGCGACAGGTCTGTGACCTCATTCAACGCTGGCGTCCACCGTCCCCTATTCAGAGGTCACTATGTCTCTTGTTGTACCTGCACCAAAGCCGGACGCCGCGACGGAACCCGCGATCAAAAACACGCACTTCTGGCCGGATATCAGTCCGGTTGAGTTACGCGACACGCTGCGCCTGGAAGGAACGGTGACCACCAGACGTCTGCACGCCGTCATTAAGTACGCGCTGACCGAAGTGAATGCCGAGCTTTACAGCTACCGCGTCGCACAACTCGCCCAGGGATACAAAACCCTCGCTGATGTCCCGGCAGACCAGATTGATGACGAAAGTATCAAAGTCTGTGCCTACCTGCGGGCGGTTTCATCCATTACAGCTGCCATTCTGGCGGAACGATATCCGAACAGTGATACCACCGATGCCGGCAGTAAAAAGGCGGAGATTGTCGAAAGTACGGTTGATGAACTGTGGCGTGATGGCCGCAACGCGATCAGCGACGTCGCCGGTGTGTCTCACTGCATCATCGGGCTGCTCTGATGAAAGCCTATGCCGAACAGGGCGACACCGTGGATTCGCTTTGCTGGCGGTACTACGGGCGCACCGAATCGGTGGTTGAACACGTTTACGCGGCTAACGTTGGCTTAGCCGCACAGGGGGCAATTTTGCCCCATGGCTACGCGGTGGAGCTGCCGGATATTACCCTGGCCGCAGTTAGTGAAACCGTCTCACTTTGGGACTGATGACCATGGAGCGCATCACCTCGTTTATCTGTTATTGCGTCGCGGCCTTTCTTGCCTGGCTCGGCGCAATGTCACCGCAGGATATCGCCTTTCTGGTGGGCGCAGGCGTCGGCGTCGCGACCTTCCTGGTGAACTGGTATTACCGACGCAAAACGTATCGCCTGCTGAAAACCATGGGCGTCAGGGGGGACATTAATGCAGCCATCAATCGTTAGACGCTGCGCCGTCGCCGCCGTCCTGGCAATTGCCGCGCTGCTGCCGCAAACGCCGACGTTGAAAACCTCCGCCGCCGGTCTGGCACTCATTACCGATTTTGAAGGTTGCCGCCTGTCCGCTTATCAGTGCAGCGCGGGCGTCTGGACAAACGGCATCGGGCATACCGCAGGCGTGAAGCCGCAAACGCAAATCAGCGAACGGCAGGCCGCCGTGAATCTGGTGGAAGACGTGATGCGGGTGGAGAAAGGCATTGCGCGCTGTATGCCGGTTGCCATGCCACAACCGGTGTATGACGCCGTGGTGTCCTTTGCGTTTAACGTCGGCGTGACGGCGGCCTGCAAATCAACGTTAGGGTTTTTCATCAACAAAGGTCGATGGCGTGACGCCTGCGAACAGCTGCCGCGCTGGGTGTTTGTGAAGGGTGAGCGCGTCACCGGTCTGGAACGCCGACGCGCGAATGAGCTGGCCTACTGCCTGCGGGGTGTCTGATGCGCTTTCTAATTTTGTTACTGCTGGCAGCCTGCGCGCTGGCTGGGCTGCAAACCTGGCGTATCGGTGGCCTGACTGAAAAAGCCGACCAGACGCAGCGCATTATCGGCACGCTGTCCGCCGGTATTGAAAGCCGAGACAACGCCATTAACCGCCTGAACGATCAGGCCGAAACGCGGGAACGCCAGGAACAAAGCCTGCGCGTACAGCTCTCACAAGCGGGGCGGTTAGCGCGGGATCGTGAAGTTCATATTCAAAGGTTACTTAATGAAAATCAGGAAATGCGTGATTGGTATGCAGCTCGTCTGCCTGATGGCATTAGCCGGATGCACCAACGCCCCGCCTTTGCCAGCGCCGCAGATTATTTACGTTGGCTGTCCGGCGGTAACGAGTTGCCCGATACCGGCAAGCTCACCGGCCACTAACGGCGATTTAAGCAGTGACGTCAGAAACCTGGAGGCCGCGCTGGTAGCCTGCGGCCTCCAGGTGGAAGCGGTCAAACAATGCCAGGAGGAGCACCGTGTTA
Source organism: Rahnella contaminans (assembly GCF_011065485.1). Lineage (NCBI taxonomy): Bacteria > Pseudomonadati > Pseudomonadota > Gammaproteobacteria > Enterobacterales > Yersiniaceae > Rahnella > Rahnella contaminans. The sequence goes on along the minus strand of NZ_JAADJS010000010.1, from coordinate 16,428 downwards.
AAACCCGCTCAACTGCGAAAAGCCTTAACTGACGCCGTACCGGTGCTGCAAACCAGCCCCGACACATTGCGGATGTTTGTGGATAACGGGCGTATCGTTTCCACGTTAGCCAGCTCGCTGTCGTTTGAATACCAGTATCAGACCGAGCTGCTGATCACCAACTTTGCCCAGGACTGCGATCTGATTATTGTCCCGATCCTGGCGTGGCTGCGTGAGAACCAGCCGGACATTATGGCGACACCGGAAAAGCAGCAGACTGGCTTTAAATTTAAGGCCGATATGCTCGATGATGGCTCCTACGATATCGCGATTGACGTACAACTCACCGAGCGCGTGATTGTGAAACAGATTGAAGCCGGTCTGTACGTGGAGCATTTTCCGGAACCGCCGCTGCCGGAGCCGGTGGAAAGGCCGCGTGAACTCTACCTGCACGGCGAGTTAGTGAGTCAGTGGAATGAGTGAGCTGACTGCGTTTGATACCCGCCTGGCGGGACTGATTGCGGCGCTGTCACCGCAAAGCCGGAAGGCGATGGCGGCGACTATTGCGAAGCGTCTGCGCAAACATCAGCAACAGCGCATTAAGCAGCAGGTCACGCCGGAAGGACAGCCGTTCACTCCGCGACGTCCGCAGCCGCTGCGGGCAAAGAAAGGCCGCATTAAGCGGGAAATGTTCGCCAAACTGCGCACGGCTAAATACATGAAGGCCAAAGGCACCGCTGACGGCGCGCTGGTGGAATTTACCGGACAGGTTCAGCGCATGGCAAAAGTGCATCAGTACGGGCTGCGGGATCGTCCGTCTGTCCGTGCAAAAGAAATGCAGTATCCGGCGCGTCCGCTTTTAGGGCTGGACGCGGAGGATATGAAAATTGTTGAGGGCGAGTTACTTTCCAAGTTAACCAATGAGATATAATATTCCGATATCAACTACCTTAGTTATTTAATCAATGGTGGAACAATGGTTTCTAAAGTGCCTCTTCAACTTTATCATTACACGGATCAGGCGGGCTTTATTGGAATTGTCGAAAGCAAACAACTTTGGGCGACAAAAATCCAATATCTAAACGACAATAAAGAGTTCAATCTTGCTGTTGATATTGCAAGTGAAGTTTTAGAGGAAAAACTTGATCTAACTTCTAACGAGCGAGAGATTGGGGTGATTAATGACTTGGTTAGACGTATATCAAAAATGGGGCAAATTAACATTTGTGTTTGCTCATTTTCAGAAAAAAGTGATTTATTAAGTCAATGGCGCGGATATGCGAATGGCATGTCAGGGTACTCAATAGGGTTTAAAAAAAACCTTTTAGAAGATGTGGCTAGTGACCAAAAATTTTTATTACGTAAATGTATTTATGACCCTGCCGAACAAAAAAAAGAAATTCTAAAAGTATTAGATAAATTAATAAAGAAACATAAGCTTAACGAGAACAGAACCCAAGTAACCCGCAGCAGTACCGCTTTGCGTTCCTTCTTTACTCCATTTGTAAGAGAAGTAAATAAGGAGCTTTCGTTAATTTTCCCACTAATGAAACATAAAAGTTTTAGCGAAGAAGCTGAGTGGCGACTAATTAGTCGCGGCAGTGTTAAGTATACAGGCCTAGACTTTAGGCCAGGTAAATCCAACTTGATACCATTTACTCGCTTAGACTTGGGAGACCTAAAAAGTAGCCTTTTAACTGGGCTTATTGTTGGGCATACCCCAAATAAAGAGCTAGCGATAGCATCCACTCAGGAGTTTTTGAAAAGAGAGGGAATTAAAATCCCCGTCAATGCAAGTGAAATTCCATTTCGCAATTGGTGAACCCCGCGTTGTGCCACCAGCCATCAACCTGCCTCAAATTGTATGCCGCCTGACAGGGCGGCATTCTTTTATCCATGAATACATCCATCCCAAACAACGACATTCCGCGCCTGCTGCGCAACCTGATCCGCATTGGCACCGTTGCCGAGGTGGATTTAGAGGCAGCAACTTGTCGCGTAAACACCGGCGGCAACGTCACCGACTGGCTGCACTGGCTGACCTCCCGCGCAGGGCGTTCCCGTTCCTGGTGGGCACCGTCTGACGGTGAACAGGTTTTGTTGTTCTGCCTGGGCGGTGAGTTGAATACCGCCTTTGTGATGCCTGGCATTTTCTCTGATGAATTTCCGGCGCCGTCGGCGTCAGCCGATGCCTTGCATGTGTCATTCCCTGACGGCGCGGTAATTGAGTACGAACCCAAAACCGGCGCGCTGCTGGCAACCGGCATCAAGTCTGCCACGGTGAACGCTGCGAATAAGGTGTCAGTCACTGCCCCGCTGATTACCTGCACGGCGAAAACCCGCATTACGCTCGACGCGCCCGAAGTGGTCTGCACCAACAAGCTCACGACGGGCAGCCTGGAGGTGAAACAGGGCGGCGCCCTAACCGGCAACCTCATCCACTCAGGCGGCAGCCTCACGTCTAACGGCGTGGTTGTTCATACCCATAAACACGGCGGCGTCCAGACGGGCGGCGGCAGTACCGGCATACCCGCCTGATAACGAGGAGTTTCCAATGAATTTTTTCTTGTCAGTTTTTTGTGCGTCAATTTCAGGGGGAATGCTGGCGAACGATGCGGGCGGCTGGTGGTTGGTTGCCATTCTTGGCCTTTTCTTCCTTTGCGCTCATGACTAACGCCAAATACATCGGCCTGGCTCGCGACACGGGGCGCAGCGTCGAAGACCTGGCGCACATTCAGCAGTCGGTCAGCGACATTCTGCGCACGCCCGTGGGTTCCCGCGTCATGCGCCGTGACTATGGTTCACTGCTGTCTGAGCTGAGTGACCGCCCGCAGAATGCGGCGCTGCGCCTGCAAATCATGGCGGCTTGCTACAGCGCGATCCTGAAATGGGAGCCACGCGTCAGCCTGACCGGCATCACCTTTGAAACGACGTTTGACGGGAAAATGGTGGTGGATATCACCGGCACCCGCAAAGACACATCCGCCGCCATTTCCTTAACCTTACCCGTGAGCTAACCATGGCAACTATCGACCTGAGCCAGTTACCCGCCCCCGACGTGGTGGAGGTGCTGGATTACGAAATCCTTCTGGCGGAGCGCAAAGCCACGCTGGTCTCGCTTTACCCCGAAGACCAGCAGGCTGCTATTGCCCGCACACTGACCCTGGAGTCTGAGCCGATGGTGAAACTGCTGGAGGAGAACGCCTACCGCGAAGTGATCCTGCGTCAGCGGGTTAACGAGGCGGCGCAGGCGGTGATGCTGGCTTATGCCTCCGGTAATGATCTCGACAATATCGCCGCCACGTTCAGCGTGGAACGCCTGACGATCACCCCTGCCGATACGGTCAGCGTGCCCGCCGTGGCGGCAGTGATGGAAAGCGATGCGGATTTTCGCATCCGTGCGCAGCAGGCGTTTGAAGGACTGAGCGTAGCCGGTCCGGTCGGCTCTTATGAATATCACGGGCGTTCGGCTGACGGGCGCGTGGCGGATATTTCAGTGATCAGTCCGTCGCCCGCCTGCGTGACGATTTCCGTGCTGGCACAGACCGGCAACGGCACAGCACCCGCTGAGCTGCTGGCGGTGGTTCAGGCCGCACTCAATGACGAGAACGTGCGCCCCGTGGCAGACCGCGTGACTGTCCAGTCGGCAACTGTCGTGAATTACACCATTGATGCCGTGCTGTATTTATTCCCTGGTCCGGAAGCCGAACCCATCCGGGAAGCCTCTGAGGCAAAACTGATTGCTTACACCACGGCGCAGCACCGTTTAGGTCGTGACATCCGGCTGTCCGCCATCTATGCCGCGCTGCACGTTGAAGGCGTGCAGCGGGTGGAGCTGAAAAGCCCTGCCGCTGACATCGAACTGGATAAAACGCAGGCGTCATTCTGCACCGCGTACACCCTGAAAGTGGGCGGCTACGATGAGTGATCGCCTGCTGCCCGTTGGTTCATCCCAGCTGGAAGTTGCCGCCGCCGATGCCTGCGCCGCGCTTGAAAACGTACCGGTGCCGCTGCGGCAGCTTTGGGATCCGCTGACCTGTCCGGCGAAGTTTTTGCCGTACCTGGCGTGGGCGCTGTCGGTTGACCGCTGGGATGAAAACTGGCCTGTCGCCACCAAGCGCCGCGTCATTCAGTCAGCGTGGTTCATTCACTGCCACAAGGGAACCCTCGGTGCCATCCGGCGCGTGGTGGAGCCGCTCGGCTACCTGATTAACGTGACCGAATGGTGGGAAACCAATGACGAGCCGGGCACGTTTCGCCTGGATATCGGCGTGCTGGAAACCGGCATCACCGAGGAAATGTATTTAGAAATGGAACGGCTGATTGCCGACGCCAAACCGGCCAGCCGCCATCTGATCGGCCTGACCATCACCCAGGATATCAAAGGCGATGTTTACATTGGCGCAGCGCAGTACACCGGCGAGCTGCTGACCGTTTACCCCGCATAAGAGGACGCTATGAGCACATTTAAATCCGTCGTCACCACGCTCGGCCAGTCGCGTATCGCGGCAGCCATTGCGGCGGGGACTGACATCAACATTACGCAGCTTGCCGTCGGTGACGGTAACGGCAAGACAACCACGCCCGTCGCCACCCAGACCAAACTGGTTAAAGAGGTGTACCGCACACCGCTCAACTCCTTAAAGCGCGATCCGACACATGGTAACTGGGTGATTGCCGAGGCGGTGATTTCTGCTAGCGTCGGCGGCTTCTGGATGCGCGAAATGGGGCTGTTTGCCGATGATGGCGCGCTGATTGCCGTCTGCAACATGGCGGACACTTACAAGCCGACCCTGGCGGAAGGTTCTGGCCGCACGCAGACGCTGCGGATGGTGATTGCCGTCAGTAACACCGAAGTCATCAGCCTGCTGATCGACGACTCGGTGATTATGGCAACGGAGCAGTATGTGAATGACCTGCTGGCCGCGCATGAAAAATCACGCAACCACCCCGACGGTACGCTGACCGCAAAGGGTTTTGTCCAGCTCAGCAGCTCAGTCAGCAGTACCAGCGAAATCCTGGCTGCCACGCCGAAAGCGGTAAAGGCTGCTAACGACAATGCAAATATTCGCGTCCCCTCTACCCGCAAAGTAAATAACAAGCCGCTGAGCGCCGATATTACCCTGGAGGCAGCGGACGTCGGGGCAATGAGCAATCTGATGCTGGCAACGGACACGACGAAGGTTAAGCGTCTGGATGACCCGTCCATTATTGACGTCACGAATCCCATCAGTATTTCTGCCACGTTTGAAGACCACCCTCTGGGGGCGACCTATGTCGTTGCCGGTCAGTTGCACAACTGGCGGCGCTACTGGGCGGCGGGTGCGGCAGCCTGTCAGCGGCTGATTAATAACGACGGGCAGATTTTTGAGCGCATCGGTTCATACACTGCGGCGGGCGGCTGGAAGTGGTTCCTCAGCGACAGCGGTTATCCGTTCGGCTGGCGGAAAATTATGGACAGCGGCAGCATGACGCTGGCGGACTTAACGCGTCTGGGCGTCGCCCGTTCGGGTGAGAACGCGGATATTACCGGCCTCAGCAAACTAACCAGCATTGCGTCCAGCGTTAAAATGGCGGCTAACCTGGAGGTCGCCAGTTCGATCCAGGCGAATTACCGGATGGCTGTTTTCCGGGCAAATGATTATGAAGCCTATATGTCATTTACCAGCCGTCTCGGTTCAGTCTCGGCGAACAACTTACCCTCTGCATTAACGTCCATGGGGAATGTTTATTTTCGTCTGCCTAACACGCTGACAGACACCGACCCGCACGCTGGGCGCGCGCTGGGTGGCCTGTCCGCCGCAATTTATCCGGCAGGCGAAGGCGTGATGCGCATGGATGCCAGGGATGAAACCGGCACCATTAAAGCCCGCATCGTCTGCGACGGACAGACCGACAGCGTACAAATCGCAAACGGCGTGTTGCGGCCTGAATCAGGTATTACCCTTTCCTCTACTAACGCGAATTCAGTGATCCGCGGGCGTAACGATGCCGTCATTCTGCGCGACCATAACAACGGCAATGTCACGCTTTCAGCCAGTGTGAAAGATGCAGGCTCCGGCGTCGGCGGTACGCTGTATCTGGGATATAACAGGGATACGGCCAACATCTACACGTCGGCGGTTTCCATTGATTCGCCGCTAACAATCAATGACACCATGAAGGCGGTAAGCGATGCGACCTTTGCGGCCGGGATGACCGTGGCCGGAGAAGTCAATTTTAACGGCCTGGTGAAATTCAACCGGCATGACGCTACCTGTCAATTTAGCTCGTCAAATGCGGCGCACCCGCTAATCAACGTGAGCTATTCCAGCGCCGGTAACTTTGGTTTTTGGGATGCCACTGGCGGCAGGTGGGTACTTCGTAAAAGAGCGTCGAATCTGACAGACGGTACGGCGGATAATTGGGTGATGGACGGCGGGCTTGAAATCGCCGGTGCGTATGGCCTGACATTATCGACGGCGCTGCCTGTTTCCAGCGGGGGCACCGGTGCAAAAACCGCAGCCGATGCAGTAAAGAATCTCGGTGCCCTCCCAGCAAACGGCACTGCCGTCGCCGCGTCCAAACTCGCCACCGCCCGCAAAATTGCCGGTGTGGCGTTCGATGGCACGAGTGACATTTCACTTAATGCTGACAACGTCGGGGCATTTCCCCGCGCCGGTGGCGATGTAAAAGGCGGTGTTACCGCGAATTTTCTGCGTGCAATAACCCTTCCTCAGCCAGGCAACGGACAAGGGACATATCTGGGATGGAATGAGAGTAACGGCCAGGGCGAATCTAACTTTGTTAATAACAAAGGCGGCGGTGTTGGCGGATTCGTTTTCCGCACCGTTAACGTCAATAACTCCGTGCAAACGGGGTACGTCAGAATTTCCGGCACGGGAGACCTGAGCACGCAGGGGAATTTGTACACTGACGGCGGCGGGATTTATGAGATGGGGCAGCGTGTATCAACTCAGAATGATGCGCAAAACCGGGCGAATAACGCTGAAAATAACGCCCGAAACTGGGCTTACTCAAACTGCGTGCAGGATATTCGTTTCGGCACATCCTCAGAGTTCAAAGAACGCAACAACAATGAAAACATGAACGGCGGCGTGATGACGTCCTTCAAAGATGCAGGCAGCTCTAACTATTGGATCCGCATGCGTCCTTTGCAGAAAGCCGTCGGCGGCAACTGGTATACGGTGGGTTATGTATGAAAACGAATATTTACGGCGCGTTCTCTCTGCGCGCACCGCTTAATGAAGACGAAACGTTACTGGCTAAATCTCACGGCGTGGTATTCCTTTGTGATCCGCAGGGGAATGACTGGTACGGACTGCTTAAACAGTTTTCTGACGAGACGGTGAAAATTGCCTTTGATGAGAGCGGGCTGATTAACTCGGCCAGTTATGACGCCTCCACGATGTGGCCGCAGTCCTTTAGCGTGGCGGAAGTGTCGGACTGTCCTGACACGTTTCTTTCGCAGCCTGGCGGCGGGAAGTGGGTCTTTGACGGCGAAAGCATTGTGGCGCGGGTATTATCGGCCGCCGAACTGACCGAACAGGCCAAAGCCACAAGAGACGCACTGCTGGCCGAAGCCTCACAGAAAATCAGCCCGCTACAGGACGCAAAAGAGCTCGACATTGCCACGGATGACGAACTTTCTCAGCTCAGGGAATGGATGCTGTACCGCGTGCAGCTGAGCCGCATCGATCCCGCCCTCGCGCCGGATATTACCTGGCCTGAAATCCCCGCTTAACCTATGCCCCGAAAAGGGGCTTTTTTGATTCTGCTCCGCCACGTTGTGCCATGGTTCAAACATCCCTCCCGCCGTGCCTGCGCGTACACAACCAGCGATGATTGACTTCACCCCAATCACAGGAAAAACACCATGGCTGATTATCATCACGGTGTGCGCGTTGTTGAAATCAATGACGGCACCCGCGTTATCTCCACCGTTTCCACCGCCATCATCGGGATGGTCTGCACCGGCGAGGATGCGGACGCGGCAACCTTCCCGCTGGATACGCCCGTACTCATTACTAACGTACTGACCGCCGCAGGCAAGGCCGGTAAAACCGGCACGCTCCGCGCCTCCCTGATGGCAATCGCCAACCAGGCTAAACCGGTTGTCGTTGTCGTGCGCGTCAAGGAAGGCGAAACCGAAGCGGAAACCACCTCCAACATCATCGGCGGCTCAGATGAAACCGGCATGTATACCGGCATGAAAGCGCTGCTGTCTGCGCAAACGGAACTCGGCGTAAAGCCGCGCATTCTCGGCGTGCCTGGGCTGGATAATCAGGAGGTCGCCACCGCGCTCGCCGCCGTCTGTCAGCAACTGCGCGCCTTCGGCTACGTCAGCGCCTACGGCTGCAAAACTGTGTCCGATGCCATTAAGTACCGCGACAATTTCAGCCAGCGTGAACTGATGGTTGTCTGGCCGGATTTCGTGACCTGGAACACCACCACAAACGCCAGCGACATCGCCCCCGCGACGGCTTACGCGCTCGGCCTGCGTGCCAAAATCGACACCGACACCGGCTGGCACAAAACGCTTTCTAATGTCGGCATCAACGGCGTCACCGGCCTGTCTGCCAGCGTGTACTGGGATTTGCAAACCACCGGCACCGATGCTGACCTGCTGAACCAGGCGTGCGTCACCACCCTTATCCGCAAGGATGGCTTTAAATTCTGGGGGCAGCGCACCTGCTCTGACGATCCATTGTTCCTGTTTGAGAACTACACCCGCACCGCGCAGGTGCTGGCGGACACCATCGCCGAAGGGCATATGTGGGCGTCAGATAAGCCCGTTACCCCGACCCTTATCAAAGACATGATTGCGGGCATTAACGCCAAGCTGCGCGAAATGAAAACCGCCGGGCTGATCATCGATGGCAACTGCTGGTATGACCCCGAAGCCAACACCGTCGAAACCCTCAAAGCGGGCAAATTGTTCATTGATTACGACTATACGCCGGTGCCGCCGCTGGAAGATTTAACCCTGCGTCAGCGCATCACCGACCAGTACCTGGCGACGTTCGCCACGTCCGTTAACAGCTAAGAGGCGCTAAACCATGGCACTGCCTAAGAAACTGAAATACCTGAACCTGTTTAACGACGGGAACAGCTACCTGGGCATGGTCAGCGCGCTGACGCTGCCAAAACTGACCCGCAAGCTGGAGAACTACCGCGGCGGCGGCATGACCGGTTCGGCTGCCATTGATTTCGGGCTGGACGACGACGCGCTGAGCTTTGAGTGGACGGTGGGCGGGCTGGATGAATTGGTGTTGCAGCAGTGGGGCGCGGTCGATGCCGTGCCGCTGCGCTTTGCCGGTTCCTTCCAGCGCGACGATACCGGCGAAACCTCCGCCGTGGAAGTCACCATGCGCGGACGCCACAAGGAAATGGATTTCGGCGAGTACAAACAGGGTGAAGATACCGAAACCAAAATCACCACCCAGTGCACCTATTTCAAGCTCACGATTGACGGCAAAGACATGATTGAAGTCGATACCGTGAACATGGTGGAAATCGTCGGCGGCGTTGACCGCGTGGCGGAACATCGCAAAAACATCGGCCTGTAACCCGTACCCCCGCGCCGGACTCCGGCGCGAAACCTCACTTTAAAATAAGAGACACCGCTATGTCAGAACACAATGAAAACATCGTTATTCTGGAAGAACCAATCACACGCGGCGACACGCTGATTAACCAGGTTGAAGTCATTAAACCCAATGCCGGACACCTGCGCGGGATTGGCCTGGCGGCGCTGGCGAATGCCGACGTTGACGCGCTGACCGTCATTCTGCCGCGCATTACCACTCCGAACCTGACCGCCCAGGACTGCAAAAGCCTGAACCTGCCCGACCTGATTGCCCTGGCGGGTAAGGTGATTGGTTTTTTATCGCCGAAATCGGAACAGTAAAACTTCCCCCGACCCTGACGGTCGATGACCTGATGGCGGATATCGCGGTGATTTTTCACTGGCCGCCGTCAGAAATGAACCTGATGACGCTGACCGAGCTTTGCGGCTGGCGTCATAAGGCCATGCAGCGCAGCGGAGCCGACAGTGAGTAATTTAAAAGTAGAGGTGCTGTTAAAGGCGGTTGACCAGGCGACCCGCCCGTTTAAATCGGTTGAGAACGCCAGTAAGGCGCTGTCCGGAGACATTAAAAACTCTCAGACCGTGCTCAAAGACCTGAACGCTCAGGCCGGAAAGATTGACGGTTTCCGCAAATCCAGCGCGCAGCTTGCCGTCACCGGTCAGAAACTCAAAGACGCCAAAGCGGAAGCGGCGGCGCTGGCTATCGGGTTCAAAAACACCGCCAACCCGACCCGCGCCCAGGCGCAGGCCATGGAAGCCGCGAAGCGCACCGCCGCGCAGTTGCAGACCCAGTTCAACGGGCTGCGGCAGTCGGTGCAGCGTCAGCGCACCGAACTCACCCAGGCGGGCATCAGCACGCGCACGCTGTCTGAGTCAGAACGCCGCCTGAAAACCTCCATTAGCGAAACCACCGCGCAGCTCAACCGCCAGCGTGAATCCCTGGCACGCGTCAGCGCGCAACAGGCCAAACTGAACGCGGTGAAAGGCCGGTATCAGGCCGGTAAACAACTGGCCGGCAGTGTCACCGGCGCGGGTGCGGCGGGAGTCGCGATTGCGACAGCGGGCACGGTAGCCGGTGCCGGGATGCTCAAGCCCGGCTATGACTTTGCCCTGAAAAACTCAGAATTGCAGGCGACGCTTGGCCTGGAAAAAGGCTCCGCCGACATGACCGCGCTGCGCACCCAGGCGCGGCAGCTCGGCGATAACACCGCCGCCTCCGCCGATGACGCGGCCGCCGCGCAAATCATCGTCGCCAAATCCGGCGCGGACAAGGACGGCATTCTGGCAGCGACGCCGACCATCCTGAATCTGTCCCTGGCAAACAAGCGCACCATGGAGGAAAACGCCACGCTGCTGATGGGCGTGAAGTCCGCGTTCGGCATGACGAATGACACCGTGGCGCACATCGGCGACGTGCTTTCTACGGCGATGAATAAATCTGCCGCCACCTTTGACGGGCTGTCAGACACCATGACCTATGCCGCGCCGGTGGCAAAGCAGGCCGGTATCAGCGTCGAAGAAACCGCCGCGATGGCCGCCGCGCTGGCCGATGCCAAAATCACCGGCTCAATGGCGGGAACCGGTGCCCGTGCCGTCATTACCCGTTTGCAGGCACCGACGGGCACCGCTGCCACCGCGCTCGGTGAGCTGAAGGTAAAAACGGCGGACAAGAAAGGCAATATGCGCCCGCTGTTTACCATCCTGAAGGAAATGCAAAAGAGCTTTGAAAAAAACAAGCTCGGCACGTCGCAGCGTGCTCAGTACATGAAGGCCATCTTTGGCGAGGAGGCCAGCTCGGCGGCGGCGGTGCTGATGGGCGATGCATCATCGGGAAAACTGGATGAACTTAGTAAGGCGCTGAAAACCTCGGACGGCAAAACTGAGGCGCTGGTGGCGGTGATGCAGGACAATCTCGGCGGCGACTTTAAGGAATTTCAGTCAGCCTATGAGGCCGTCGGGACTGACCTGTTTGATCAGCAGGATTCCTCACTGCGCAAACTGGTGCAGACCGCCACCGGCTACGTGCTGAAACTGGATAAGTGGGTGGTGAACAATAAAGCCCTGGCGGACACGCTCGGCAAGGTGGCAGGCGGTGCGCTGCTGATTATCGGCGCGCTCGGCGTGTTTGGCCTGGTGGCCGGTCCCGTTATCAGTGGGATTAATCTGATTGTCGCCGCCGCCGGTGTGCTCTGGACAATCCTCAGCACCGTGGGCGGTGCAATTGCGACGGTGATCGGCGGGCTTACGCTGCCGATTGTCGCGATTGGCGTGGCGATTGTCGCCGGTGCCCTGCTTATCCGTAAATACTGGGAGCCGATCAGCGCGTTCTTTGCGGGCGTCATTGAAGGGCTGGGGATCGCTTTCGAACCGGTGAAAGAGATGTTTGCGCCGCTCAAGCCGGTGTTTGACTGGCTTGGGGATAAGCTCAAAGTCCTGTGGCAGTGGTTCAAAGACCTGATTGAGCCCGTTAAATCCACCCAGGAAACGCTGAACAGTTGTAAAGATGCGGGCGTGTCGTTTGGTCACCTGGTCGCGAACGCACTGACCGCACCGTTGCAGGTGGCGAATAAGCTGCGCAGCAGCGTGGTCTGGCTGCTGGAGAAGCTCGGCATCATCAAGGATGAATCCGCAGACATTGATAAAGCAGCCGACAAAGCTGACCGGCGTTCCAGGCAGAACGGCGATGCGGATCCGGCAGAACACCCGCTGGATAATCCCGCGCCGGTCACGCCCCCGCCTGGCGGCCTGCTGGGCGGCGGTTATGCACCGGTGTCCGTCGGCGGCGGCCGCAGTTACATCGACCGCAGCACGCACAATTACACCATTGCCGCCGGTGCCGGTTTGGGTGCCCAGGATACCAGCCGCCAGATCCGCGCCGAGCTGGAAGCCCGTGACCGCGCCCGCGCCGCCCAGCAACGTTCCCGCATGGATAACGATTAAGGAGAAAGCCGCATGATGTTAACGCTCGGATTGTTTGTGTTTCAGTTGCAGACCGTCCCCTATCAAAGTTTGCAGCGCGATGTGGATTACCGCTGGCCGGTAAACAACCGCGTCGGCCTGCGCCCGCTGCCGCAGTTCCTCGGGGTGAATGAGGAAAAAATTACCCTGTCCGGCGTGCTGATGCCGGAAATCACCGGCGGGAAATTGTCACTGCTGGCACTGAACCTGATGGCTGACGAGGGCAAGGCGTGGCCGTTGCTGGAAGGCAGTGGCACCATTTACGGGATGTTCGTGGTCAACAGCGTCAGCGAAACCCACACGGAACATTTTTCCAACGGTGCCGCCCGCCGGATTGAATTTACGCTGACGCTGACCCGCGTGGATGAATCCCTGGCGGCGATGTTCGGCGACATGAAAGCGCAGGCCGACGGGCTGCTGGATCAGACCGGTGGTTTAACCGGTCAGCTGGGAGGCCTGCTGTGATTACGGATATGACCATCGGTGCCGGTGCGCAGTTTGCGCCGGACTTCACGGTGACCGTCGGCGGCAAAGACATCACGCAGGACGTCAGCAACCGGCTGATTTCGCTGACGCTCACGGATAACCGCGGCTTTGAGGCTGACCAGCTCGACATCGAGCTGAGCGACACCGACGGCCTGCTGGACATGCCGCCACGCGGTGCGGTGATTAATATTGCGCTGGGTTGGAAAGGCCAGGCGCTGACGAACAAAGGCGATTTCACGGTGGACGAGGTGGAGCATCGCGGAACGCCGGACACGCTGACCATTCGCGCCCGCAGTGCGGACTATCGCGGCAGCCTGAATTCCCGCCGCGACAACTCCTATCACGACACGACGCTGGAAGCGGTGGTGTCCGCCGTGGCGGCGCGCAACAACCTCAAGCCCGCCGTTGCGGAGCCGTTCAAAGGCGTGAAGGTGTCGCATATCGACCAGACCCAGGAAACCGACGCGAAATTTATCACACGCCTGGCGGAGCTGAACGGCGCGGTTGTTGCCATTAAGGCCGGTAATCTGCTGTTTATCAAACCAGGGGCGGCCAGGACGGCAAGCGGGAAGCCGATCCCGCAGATGACGATTGTCCGCAGCGACGGCGACGGACACACGTTTAATATTGCTGACCGTGGAGCCTACACCGGCGTGTCTGCAAGCTGGCTGCATACCAAAGACCCGAAACTGAAAAAAGTGAAGGTACAAAGGAAACCGAAAGTGCAGTACCTGCGCGCCCTGCAACATCCGAAGGCCAAAAAGACCAGCGCGAAAGTGCAGAAAACGCCGGAGGCGAAGGAAGGGGAATATCTGGCGGGCAGTGAAGACAACGTGTTTACCCTCACCACCATTTACGCTACACAGAAAGCGGCCATGCGGGCAGCCCAGGCGAAGTGGGACAAACTTCAGCGTGGCGTCGCAGAGTTCTCGATCTCCCTGGCGCGCGGGCGTGCGGATTTATTTCCTGAGACGCCGGTGGCGGTGTCAGGCTTTAAATCCGTGATCGACGCGCAGCCCTGGATAATCAGAAAGGTGACGCACAGCCTGGGCGGCAGTGGATTTGTGACGACGCTGAATCTGGAGGTGCTGCTGTCTGATGTGAGTTATGAGGCGACGGAAAGTGGCGAAGTAAGCCAGTGAGAAGGGAGCCCCTGCTTTCTAATGCAGTATGCTCATAAATGCGAAAAGTATAAGTAAGCCACCACCCGCGACATTCACATATTTCTTCAAAGTCATGGTGTTCATCTTATTGGCAGAGAAAATGAGAACTTTGCTAATCGCGATTAGCCAAAGAGCCATAACAGCAATATGCACCGTGGCAAGGATCATGTAATGCCCGATCTCCCCTTTGCTGCCAGCAAATTGTGAGACTACCGTGAGGTAAAACATGATGGCTTTTGGATTCAAAACATTAGCCAGCCACGCATCTTTCATTGTGACAGGAGCACCACCAGAATCGAATACCATTTCACGCGCTTTCAGGCCACTGCGGATGAGCTGTACCCCCAACCAAAGCAGATAGGCTGTTCCGGCAATTTTCAGCATATGAAAAAGTGCTGGCGAAGCCACAAGCAAAGAAGTGATCCCAAGTCCGATAAGAATTGCATGTGTATAAATACCGAGAGCTGTACCGGTAAGTGTTTTTAGTAACCCCCTTTGCCCGCCTGACAGCGCACTGTTCATCGCGAGCGTAAAGCTGGCTCCTGGGGAAAGTGCGATGGGAAGTAATGCAGGGATGAAACCTGATAAATTTATGTCCATATTTCAAATAATAATGCACATGAATGGTTGTTACTAGCGCATCGGCAGCGTGGGAGAGAAGGCTCTGTAAATCAATGTAATACAGCGTGTATGATTTTCTAAATAACATACAATGACTGCATCTGATTAAAATGATTACATGGTGATTATTATGATGCACTGCCCCAAATGCCAGCACGCCGCACACGCACGTTCCAGCCGTTATCTGAGCATCAATACCAAAGAGCGTTATCACCAGTGTCAGAACATCAATTGCAGTTGCACGTTTAAAACTCATGAGTCCATTGCAGACATCATTGTTGAGCCAGGCACCGTCCACGCGGTTCAGTTGCATCCGGATAAGCACAGTCAGCAGTCACTGCAAATGCACTGAAACGAAGCCCGCGAAAGCGGGTTTTTCTTTTATTGATTCAGTGAATTAATAAATTTACATGTATACGATTGACTAAATCAAACATTTACACTGGTTTTATATACAGTAAAATTCACATTCTCAAAAAAGGGGGATGTGATGAGTGTAAGAAAGCTGTCTACCGGCAAATGGTTATGCGAATGCTATCCGAACGGGCGTGAGGGGAAGCGATGCCGCAGGCAGTTTGATTCCAAGGGTGAAGCCTTAGCCTTTGAGACTTACACCATGGATCAAGCGAAAAACAAACCCTGGCTGGGTGAAAAGGAAGACCGGAGAAAGCTGAGCGAACTGGTCGATCTCTGGTACAGCCTGCATGGCTGCTCTCTCAATGATAAAAAGGGACGGCTGGGCAAACTTAAGATTATCAGCGCTGGAATGGGTGACCCGATTGCCAGCATGATTACACCGAAAGACTGGGCACACTATCGTGATCAACGGCTGCGCGGTGAAATTGATAATGGCTACAGTACCAGCCTGGCGACCCGTAAGGTTTCCACCGGCACGGTGAACTGTGAGCATGCATTTCTGCGGGCGGTGTTCAATGAGCTGAAGCGCCTGGGGGAATGGTCGTTACCTAACCCACTGGAAAATATCCGCGAGTTCGACCAGCCGGAACGTGAAATGGCATGGCTGACTCAGGAACAAATCCTGCTGCTCATGGCGGCATGTGAACAGCATGGGAATGACGAATTAACACTGATCGTTAAAGTCTGCCTTTCGACCGGCGCACGCTGGAACGAGGCGGCAAAAATCAAAAGCTCGCAGATTTCCCCCTATAAACTCACCTTCATCAATACCAAAGGTAAAAAGAACCGTACCGTTCCCCTCTCCCGCCCGCTTTATGACGAACTGATCGCCCGTAAAGGCGCGCCCTTCTCGCCCTGCTATAAGCAGTTTTATCGGGTGATCAGGCTGGCCGGCATCGAGCTGCCGGAAGGTCAGATGACGCACGTTCTCCGGCATACGTTCGCCAGTCATTTCATGATGGCCGGTGGCAACATCATCGTGCTACAACGCATCCTCGGACACTCAGATATCCGGGTCACGATGCGTTACGCGCACTTCGCTCCGGATCACCTGGAAGACGCTATCCACCTGAATCCGCTGGCTCAAATGGCTGGCGACAAAGTGGCGGCAGAAAGTCCTAATAAGTAACATTGAGGGTAATAGGAAGTGATATAAGTGGTTGTTTTAACAATAAGTTATTGATTTGAAAAACAGGCAAAAAAAAGACCGAATAC